>JAIINY010000023.1:0-19384 GCA_022741625.1 Prevotella sp.
GCCATCTTGGAATCCACAAAACGATTCCCGCCACATGAAACCAGCAGAAACAAAACGGTTATGATAACGATTTGCAAACAATTATAAGTTGTCTTTCTTCTCATCATTGCATATTTCTTTTATAGGATGCAAAAATAACATTTTTTATTGGAACCAAGAATAATCATCCTGCTCGTTCAATACACCAATAATATCCAGTACGGAGTGGAATATTGGCATTCTTTGCCTTATTCCATTTACTGCCTGGTTATGGCAAGATATTGCCCTTTACCAGGGCAACTTTGTGCCATTGCCAGGCACAAAACGATACGTCGGGAGATAAAATTCAGCTGAACTATCTGTAAAAAGACTACTCTCGTTTTTACTCTTCACTCTTCACCAAATCGGCTGAAACCCCTATAAACACTGGGGGTGTGGGCGGTGAAGAGTGGTGGTTCACTCTTCACCACTCTTCACCACTCTTCACTTATCGCGAGGTTCAGCTATCATTTATTCCAAGATCTGGTCTTCATTGATGACAGGGCCTGGTCTTCATTGATGACAAAGCCTAGTCTTCATTGATGACGGAACCATTGCCTCTCTGATATTCTTTCCTCTAAAATAATATGGGTGAAGAGTGGTGAAGAGTCAGTTCAACTCTTCACCCGCCTAATCATTTAATTTACAACACCTTATACCATCCCTGTGAAGGGTGAAGAGTAAATTAGAAAATACTATTCTTTTTCCTTGTAGAAAATCTTGTTGGCACCGCTTGTAATCTTCAGCGCCTCAGGATGCTCCTCAATAAAGCTGTTGATATGGCGGATACGCTTTTCCTCCAGGATTTCATCCACGGCAATGAGAATGCCCGTCTCCTCTACATCGCCGAAGCCATAATTGATGGCTGTACCAAAGAGCTTCATGGTAGGACTGAGGTTCATATAGGCATTCACCAGAGGAGGAATATTGAAACCGAGCTGGCGAATCTCATGATTCAGAATGCGATAGTCAGCACGGAAATCATCTTCCGTGAAGATAGCTGCCATCTCGCTCTCAGGAGTTTCCAACTTCAATGGCTTCATCGGAATCACCAGGTTCTCCTTGTCATCAAAATGCTTCTTGAGGAAGTAGAGAATCATATCGCGGCCACGACGGATGTAAGAAGGATACATCGTCATCTTGCCGAAGAAATACTTTACATCCGGATAGAGCACGGTAAGGGCACCCAATCCGTCCCAGAGATTGTCGAGAGCAAAGATACTCTTGGTATTCTTGCGCACATTCTGATACTCGAGAGAGACGAACGAACGGCCCAGCTCCACAGTATATGGCATGTATTCCTTCAGGAACTTATCTGAAAAGTGGAACATGTGACTGGTAGCAAGCTTAGGCTGCCCCTTTTCATCAAGTTCCCAATCCTTGCCCAGGAGATAGCGGTAGCCACCGATAATCTCGTTAGCATCTGGATTCCAGACAATAAGCTGCTTGTAGCAGTTGTCACCAAAGTCGAATTCGTCAAGGTCCATCGATTTACCCGTTCCACCACCTGCTTCGCGGAAAGCGATTTCACGAAGGCGACCAATTTCCTTCAATACATTTGGCGAATCATTAGCCGTAACGATATAGATTTCGTTATGACTCTTGTTGGTCATGCGAAGCTGCTTCTCGGGAGTCAACTCGCTCTTCAGCAGTTCGCGGTCAATCGGTTGGATGATTTCTTCTTCCATAATTCTCTATATAATATCGATAATTATCTTGTTCTATTTCTCTTACTTTTTCTATGATTGCTCACCGTAAAAGGGCTCTCACTAGAGTTCGTAAACCCTGTCCTTCACATACTGTGCCCACTCTGTAGCCGACTTACTGTGATCGAAAGTCTGCCAGGGAATCGGCTTGCCGATGGCGATGCGGAAATGCTTGCCCACATTCTTGTACATCTCATCCACGAGGAACATCATGGCAAGGTTGAAAGGCAGATGCTTGTCGCTGAACCTGGCGATGCGATAGAATCGTTCAGAGTTCTGCCCACCGAAATGGATAGGCACCACATCACGTTGATATTCCACACTCTTGGAGATGAAAGTCTTCTTCCAAGGCAAATCGCGGATGCTGCCATCAGGCTGCTTGCGGCTGTTCAGTCCCGCAGGGAACATCAGCATGTGGTTGTCACTCTGGAATCCAGCCTCTACCATTCGAGGGAAGTCACGGCTCTGTCTGCCGGTCTTATTGATACCAATGCTCACCGGCTTCAAGCCCGGGAGATTGAGCAGCAGATCGTTTACCAGATAGCGGAACTTACCATCGTAATGCGTTCCGATGATGGAGCCGAGGCACACGCCGTCCTGTCCGCCCAGCGGATGATTAGACACGAAAGTATAGAGTTTGCCATCATTCTTATCCGGCAAATTCTCCAAGCCTACGATTTCTACATCCATCTTCAGATAGCGCACGCATTCTGTAAGCCACTCCGTACCGGAGAGGTTTCGGCTTTCCCACAAGAACTTGTTCACTTCGTCTTCGTGTATAATCTTTTTCAGCCAAGACACGAGGAATCCGGGAACAAATTTAGCTTTGCCCCCCATCTTGTTCTTCAGTATCTTTTCTATGTCTATCGTTTTCTCTATTGAACCACTCATTTTCAGTAAACCTAATAAGTACGTGCAAAGTTAGTTTTTCTTTTTTAAATATGAGTCATTTTTCCCGAAAAATTATCAATAAAGCTAAAAAATAGTGCATTTTTCCATCTTTTCGGGAGAAATCAAGACAAAAAACATCGTTTTTCGCGAATTACCAGATACCAGCGAATAAAGAGCGTAAAATGAAAAAAATCATTTTTTTGCGCCCGTTTCATAAAATTTGTGGGGAAACATGGAGCTATGTGAGGATTTTTATGTACCTTTGGAGCCGAATTCCTATTAAAGTAGGTACATACGCGTTGTATATAAGTACATGCACGTGAAAGAAACAAGTTAAAAATAAGTAACTTACAAAAGAAAAAGAATCAAGAAGAATGATCAAGACAGCAGAAACATATCACGTACCCGTGCTCCTCAAAGAGAGCGTTGACGGACTCAACATCCAGCCAGGCGGCATCTATGTAGATGTTACCTTCGGCGGTGGAGGACATTCCAGGGAGATCATCTCCCGCCTGAGCGAGGGAGCACATCTCTACAGCTTCGACCAGGACGCTGATGCCGAGCGCAACGTGGTGGCAAATCCCAACTTCACCTTCGTATGCTCCAACTTCAGATACCTGAAGAACTGGATGAGATACTATGGCGTGGAGGGACTGGACGGACTACTCGCCGACCTCGGTGTATCGAGTCATCATTTCGACGACGAGACCCGCGGATTCTCCTTCCGCTTTGATTCTCCTCTCGACATGCGCATGAACAAGAGAGCCGGAAAGACTGCTGCCGACATCGTGAACGAATACGAGGAAGAGGCACTTGCCGACATCTTCTATCTCTACGGCGAACTGAAGAATTCCCGCCGCATCGCTTCAGCGCTGGTCAAGGCAAGAGCCGCAAGCCCTATCAAGACCACCAAGGACTTCATGGCTGCCGTGGAACCCCTCTTCAAGCGAGAGCGGGAGAAGAAGGAGATGGCCAAGCTCTTCCAGGCACTGCGCATAGAGGTGAATCACGAGATGGATGCCCTGAAAGAAATGCTCCGCTCTGCCACCGAACTGCTCAAGCCGGGAGGAAGACTCTCGGTGATTACCTATCACTCACTGGAAGACCGCATCGTGAAGAACATGATGAAGGCGGGCAATCCAGAGGGCAAGGTAGAACAGGACTTCTTCGGAAGAATCGAGACGCCTTTCAAGCTCGTCAACAACAAGGTAATCATACCAGACGCCGATGAGCAGGAGAGAAACCCGAGAAGCCGCAGCGCCAAGTTGAGAATCGCAGAAAAGAAATAGAGTAAATGAGATTATCATGTAACTGCAATCATGTAATGCAATAGAAAATGAAACAAGATAAAGAAAAACCAGAAACAAGCAGCCCGGCTGAAGAGCAGAAGGCGCAGGCTTCTAAAGAGCAGAAAGCGCAGCCGGAAGCTCCCAAACCGGCTCCGCAGGCTTCGCTCAAGGAAGTGATTGCCAAGCAGGCCATCGAGGAGGAAGAATCGGGATCTGCCAGCTTCACACTGCGCAAGATTCTGGGTGGTGACATCCTCACTGCACAAATCATCAGAAAGCAGATATGGCTATTCATGCTCATCGTGGTTTTCATCATTATCTACATATCCAACCGATACAGCATCCAGAAGGATCTCATCGAATTGGACCAACTGCAAAAAGAGCTGCAAGACACGAAATACAAAGCACTGTCAACCAGCAGTCAGATAACAGAGAAGAGTCGTGAAAGCAATGTGCTCGACATGCTGAAGCACAGCAAGGACAGCACCCTGCACATCGCCACACAACCTCCTTACATCATAAACGTACCAGAAGAATGAGCAAGTTTGAGCATAAGAAAGTAATGCCGCGCTATAGTGCCATCGCCATCATCATGACCCTGATTGCCACCGCCATCGTAGGAAAAGCACTCTACATCATGACGGCTAAGCACGACTACTGGATGCAGGTTGCCGAGCGACAGAAGAGAGACTCCGTGACCGTGAAGCCTAACCGAGGCAACATCCTGAGCTGCGCAGGACAGCTGATGGCGAGTTCGCTGCCTGAATTCAAGGTATTCATGGACTTCAAGGCACTGACCGAAGCCGGCAACGACTCGCTTTGGGATGCCAAGCAGGATTCCATCTGTCAGGGACTCCACAAGATATTCCCGGAGAAGACAGCAGAAGAATTCAAGCGCCATCTCATAGAGGGACGCGGCAAGAAGAGCCGCCACTGGGCGGTATATGGAAGTCGTATCGACTATAACACCTTCACCGAGGTGAAGGCGCTGCCAATTTTCCGCCTCACTCCCTACAAGAGCGGATTCCACTGGGAGGAATACAATGCCCGCACCCGCACCTACGGTTCGCTGGCAGGAAGAACCATCGGAGCCATGTTTGGTGCCAAGGATACCGCCAGATTCGGACTGGAGCTGAGCTATGACTCCATCCTGCGCGGAACCAATGGTATCGTGCATCGCCGCAAGGTGCGCAATAAGTTCCTCGACATCACCGACACCCCTCCTATCGACGGTGCCGACATCGTTACCACCATCGATGTGAGCATGCAGGATCTTGCCGAGCGCTCACTCATCGAAGAGTTGAAGGAAATCAATGCCAACGTGGGTGTAGCCATCGTGATGGATGTGCCTACCGGCGACATCAAGGCCATTGTAAACATGGAAAAATGCTTCGATGGCGAATACAGAGAGATTCACAACCATGCCGTGAGCGACCTTCTGGAGCCTGGTTCGGTATTCAAGCCAGCCTCGCTGCTCGTAGCGCTCGATGATGGCGTGGTAGATACTACCTATCGCGTGGAAACGGGATGTGGTGTCTGGCAGATGTACGGACGAGATATGAAGGACCATAACTGGCGAAAGGGCGGATATGGAATGCTGACCTTCGCAAAGACACTGTGGTACAGTTCTAACATCGGTGTGAGCCGAATCATCGACGACCACTACCACAACTGTCCGGAGAAATTCGTACAGGGCATCTATCGCACCGGTCTGCACGACGACCTGAAGATTCCGCTGGTGGGAGCTACTCCTGCCCGAATCCGAATGCCGCACAGAAACAGCCACGGACAGTATGACAACTGGGCAAAGACCAGCTTGCCATGGATGAGTATCGGATACGAGACGCAGATACCACCAATCTCTACTCTCACCTTCTACAACACCATCGCCAACAACGGTAAGATGATGCGTCCTAGATTCGTGAGCAAGGTAGTGAAGAACGGAGAAACCATCATGGAGTTTCCGCCAGAGGTGATGCGCCCACAGATAGCCAAGCCGCAATCCATCAAGAAGATGCAGACCATCCTGGAACAGGTGGTTAGCCTGGGACTGGGCAAAAAAGCCGGTTCGCCTAACTTCAAGGTTGCCGGAAAGACCGGTACGGCTCAGATTTCCAAGGGAGCCGGCGGTTACAAGAACGGCATTACCAACTATCTGGTGAGCTTCGCCGGCTACTTCCCTGCCGACAATCCGCGCTACAGCTGTATCGTCTGCATTCAGAAATCAGGTTTGCCTGCTTCCGGCGGAAGCATGAGTGGCAAGGTATTCCACGACATTGCCGAAGGCATCATGGCACAGAGTCTGAAACTCGACGTGAAGGACGCCAAGGATTCAGCTTCCATCTTCGTTCCAGACGTGAAGAACGGAAACGTGCTGGCTGCCGACTACGTACTCACCCACCTGGGCATCAAGACCAACACCAACTGGAGCGGAAGCTACGCCAACGGCAATCCGATCTGGGGCAAGGCTGAACGCATAGGAAACAGAAGTATCAAGCTCATCAAGGAGAAGCAATACGGCAAAGGCACCGTACCGGACATTACAGGCATGGGAGCCAGAGACGCTATCTTCTGCATGGAGAGCAGAGGAATCAGAACCAGGATTCATGGAAGAGGCAAGGTTATCAAGCAGAGTCTCATACCGGGAACACCGGTCAAGAAGGGTTCCATCTGTATCATCGAATTGAACTAATATATATAATTTAAGGTGTAAATACATAAAAATATAAATATGAAGTTACAAGAATTACTCAAAAACATCGAGCCGATTCAGATTATCGGCGATGCTGATGTAGAGATTTCGGGCGTAAACATCGACTCCCGAAAGATTAAGGAAGGTCACTTGTTCGTTGCTATCAAGGGCACTCAGGTTGACGGCCACCAGTTTATTCCAAAGGCATTGAGCCTGGGTGCAAAGTCGGTTTTGTGCGAGGATATGCCTGAGGAGAAAATCGAAGGCGTAACTTACATTCAGGTAGCATCTACAGAAGATGCAGTAGGTAAAGTGGCTACACTCTTCTATGGCGACCCATCCAAGAAGCTGAAGTTGGTTGGCGTGACTGGCACCAATGGCAAGACCACCATCGCCACCTTATTATATAATATGTTCCGCAAGTTCGGACATAAGTGCGGTCTGCTCTCTACTGTCTGCAATTACATTGAGGGCGAGGCAATTCCTGCCGACCATACTACCCCAGACCCTATCGAGCTGAACATGCTGCTGGGCAAGATGGTAGAGGCTGGATGCGAATACGCCTTCATGGAGTGCTCATCCCACGCCATCGCACAGAAGCGTATCGGCGGTTTGGAGTTCGCCGGCGGATTGTTCACCAATCTCACCCGCGACCATCTCGACTATCACAAGACATTCGAGAACTACCGCAACGCCAAGAAGGCATTCTTCGACGGTCTGCCTAAGACAGCCTTTGCCATAACCAATGCCGATGACAAGAACGGCATGATCATGGTACAGAACACCAAGGCTACCGTGAAGACCTACTCTACCCGCTCTATGGCAGACTTCAAGGCAAGAATCCTGGAGTGTCACTTCGGCGGCATGTATCTGGAGATAGATGGCAGAGAGGTAGGCGTACAGTTTATAGGAAAATTCAATGTAAGCAATCTGCTTGCCGTATATGGTGCAGCCGTCATGCTCGGCAAGAAGCCGGAGGATGTACTCGTTGTGATGAGTACCCTTCACAGCGTAAGCGGACGATTGGAGCCTATCCAGTCGCCAGAAGGCTATACAGCCATCGTTGACTATGCTCATACACCAGATGCATTGGAGAACGTACTGAATGCCATCCACGAGGTTCTCGACGGCAAGGGCGGTGAAGTGATTACTGTCTGCGGTGCCGGTGGAAACCGTGACAAGGGCAAGCGCCCGTTGATGGCACAAGAGGCAGTCAAGCAGAGCGATAAGGTTATCATCACCAGCGACAATCCTCGCTTCGAAGAGCCACAGGACATCATCAACGACATGCTGGCTGGTCTCAACGCCCAGCAGATGAAGAAGGTGATCAGCATCGTTGACCGCAAGGAAGCAATCCGCACAGCCTGCATGCTGGCCAAGAAGGGCGATGTAATCCTCGTTGCCGGAAAGGGCCATGAAGATTATCAGGAGATCAAGGGCGTGAAGCACCACTTCGATGACAAGGAAGTGCTTCGCGAAATCTTCGGTATCAACAAGTAGTATTATCATCTAATAGAAAAAGAAAAGAAGAAAAATGTTATACTATCTTTTTAGATTTCTGGAGCAGTGGGGCATCTCAGGTTCCCACATGTGGGGTTACATCTCATTCCGTGCCCTGCTCGCACTGATTTTATCACTCGTCATCTCGGCATGGTTTGGCGAGAAGTTTATCAAGTACCTCAAGAGCAAGCAGATTACCGAGACCCAGCGCGATGCCAGCATCGACCCGTTCGGCGTAAAGAAGATCGGCGTTCCTTCCATGGGTGGCGTCATCATCATCCTGGCCATTCTCGTACCGGTATTGCTGCTCGGCAGATTGCGCAACATCTATCTGATCCTGATGCTCATCACCACCGTATGGCTCGGTTTCCTCGGTGGAATGGATGACTTCATCAAGATTTTCAAGCGCGACAAAGAGGGACTGAAGGGCAAATATAAAATCGTAGGACAGGTTGGTATCGGCCTCATCGTAGGTCTGGTACTCTGGGCTTCTCCAGACGTGAAGATGAACGAGAACCTCGCCATCGAGCGCCAGGGACAGGAGACGGTGGTAAAGCATCGTGCAGAGGCACGAAAGTCGCTGAAAACCACCATACCCTTCATCAAGGGACATAACCTCGACTACTCCAGTATCACCAGCTTCTGCGGTGATCACAAGGTAGCTGCAGGCTGGATTCTCTTTGTAATCATGACCATCTTCGTGGTTACCGCCGTTTCTAACGGTGCCAACCTCAACGATGGAATGGATGGAATGTGTGCCGGAAACTCCGCCATCATAGGTGTGGCATTAGGCATTCTTGCGTATGTGTCGTCGCACATCGAGTTTGCCGCCTACCTCAACATCATGTATATTCCTGGCACCGAGGAGTTGGTGGTATTCTTCTGTGCCTTTATCGGAGCCCTCATCGGCTTCCTCTGGTACAACGCCTACCCTGCACAGGTGTTCATGGGCGATACCGGTTCGCTCACCATCGGCGGTATCATCGCCGTGGGCGCCATCATCATCCACAAGGAGCTGATGCTGCCTATCCTCTGCGGAATCTTCTTCGTAGAGAGCCTCAGCGTGATGATGCAGGTATATTACTACAAGCTGGGTAAGCGCAGAGGCATCAAGCAGCGCATCTTCAAGCGCACACCTATCCACGACAACTTCCGTACACAGGACAGCCAGCTGGATCCAGACTGCAAGTATCTGTGGAAGAAGCCTCGCAACTGCTACCATGAATCGAAGATTACCATCCGTTTCTGGATCGTGACCATCATCCTGGCAGCACTCACCATCATCACATTGAAGATAAGATAACACAAAGGCTCTTATCAGCCTGACAAGATAAAGATACAACAATGAGCAAAATTGTAATTTTAGGAGCTGGCGAAAGTGGCGCAGGTGCTGCCGTGCTGGCGAAGAAAGAGGGATTCGAGGTATTTGTCTCTGATATGTCTAAGATCAAGGACAACTACAAGAAGTTGATGGACGACCACGACATTGAGTGGGAAGAAGGACATCATACTGAAGAGAAAATCTTAGACGCTGATGAAGTCATCAAGAGCCCGGGCATTCCTAAGGAAGCCCCTATGGTTCAGAAACTGATGGCTAAGGGCACTTCTATCATCAGCGAAATTGAATTTGCCGGCAGATATACAGATGCCAAGATGATCTGCATCACAGGTAGCAACGGCAAGACCACCACTACTTCGCTGATCTATCACATCATCAAGTCGGCTGGCTACGATGTAGGACTGGCTGGCAATATCGGCAAGAGTCTGGCGCTGCAGGTGGCAGAGACACCGCATAAGTACTACGTCATCGAGCTGAGCAGTTTCCAGCTCGACAACATGTACGAGTTCCGTGCCAACGTGGCAATCCTGCTCAACATCACTCCAGACCATCTGGACCGCTACGAGTTCAAGATGCAGAACTATATCGATGCCAAGATGCGCATCACACAGAACCAGACAGAGGAAGACAGCTTCATCTTCTGGAACGATGATCCTATCGTGAAGAAGGAACTGGAGAAGTATGACCTCAAGTCACACCTCTGCCCATTCTCAGAATTCAACGAAGAAGGATGTGTGGGCTTCATCGAGGACAGCAAGTACAAGCTCAACTTCCCATCCGCCTTCGAGATGCCACAGGCAGACATGAGCTTGCGCGGCAAGCACAACATCTACAACAGCCTGGCAGCAGGACTTGCCTGCAACATCGTTGGCATCGACCACGAGACCCTGCACAAGGGTCTCAGCGACTTCCCAGGCGTAGAGCACCGACTGGAGAAGGTGGGTAAATTCAAGGGAGTTTACTACGTAAACGACTCAAAGGCTACCAATGTGGATGCTTGCTGGTACGCTCTGGAGAGCATGACAACTCCTACCATCCTCATCATCGGTGGTAAGGACAAGGGCAACGATTACAACCAGATCAAGGACCTGGTAAAGGAGAAGTGTGCAGGTATCGTATATCTCGGAGCCGACAACCAGAAGCTGCACGACAACTTCGATGCCCTGGGTATCCCTGTTCGCGACACCCACAGCATGAAAGACTGCGTGGCTGCCTGCCAGGAGCTGGCCAAGCCAGGCGACACCGTATTGCTGAGCCCATGCTGCGCCAGCTTCGACCTCTTCAAGAACATGGAGGACCGCGGCGAGCAGTTCAAGGCTCTGGCAAGAGCCATCGGTGAATAACTTTTCATTTGGCAAGAACTTAAGTGATAATAATTTTAGAGATAGGACAGTTAAGAAATGAACAATAAGACCATAGGCAACATATTCAAGGGAGACAAGGTCATCTGGATGGTCTTCTTCTTTCTTTGTATGATAAGCATCATAGAGGTGTATTCCGCCTCTAGCTCCTTGTCGTACAAGAGTGGTAACTATATGGCGCCAGTAATACGCCATATAGGCCTCCTTTTTCTAGGCTTAGGCACCATGATATGTATGCTCAAGGTTAAGTGCAAGTACTTCAAGATCGTCACTCCTTTTGTGATATTTCCATCTCTGGGCTTACTCATTTGGGTTTTGATAGCGGGACAATCCACCAATGGTGCATCCCGCTGGATTAACCTGGTGGGCATCCAGTTTCAGCCTTCGGAAATAGCCAAGGGAGCGGTGGTGCTGGTAGTGGCACAGATTCTCAGTGCAATGCAGACGCAGAATGGTGCAGAACGGAGAGCCTTCAAGTATGTCTTGACGGCCTGCTGCCCGTTTATCATCCTCATCGGACTTGAGAACTTATCCACCGCCATGCTTCTGTGCATCAACATCTTATGCATGATGATCATCGGAAGAGTACCTATGAGCCAGATAGGCAAACTCGTGGGCAGCGTCTTGATATTTATCTGCGTTGTCTTCGCCGGCGTCATGATCGTGGGTGAAGACAAGGAAAACGGAGGAAACAAGCCGGAAAATACGCTCACAGAGAACATCAACGAGAAGGAAGAAGCACCAGGTATGGCAGAGAAGATGTTCCATCGAGCAGATACCTGGAAAGCACGTATCGACAAGTTTATCAATTCCAAGCCAGTGGCTCCGGAAGACGTGGACCTGGATAAGGATGCGCAGGTGGCTCATGCCAATATCGCCATCGCCTCATCGAATATCGTAGGAAAGGGACCGGGAAACTCCGTAGAACGAGATTTCCTATCTCAGGCTTTCTCCGACTTCATCTATGCCATCATCATCGAGGAAATGGGACTATGGGGTGCCTTCTTTGTGGCATTCCTCTACATCATTCTGCTCTTCAGAGCCGGGCGAATCGCCAACCGGTGTGAGAACACATTCCCAGCATTCCTGTGCATGGGACTTGCCATCATGCTGGTTATCCAGGCACTGTTCAACATGGCTGTAGCTGTGGGCTTGGCACCGGTTACTGGTCAGCCACTTCCGCTCATCAGCCGAGGTGGAACCTCAACCATCATCAACTGTCTCTACCTGGGCATCATCTTAAGCATCAGTAGAACCGCAAAAAAGAAAGATTTGCCTCAAAACGAAGCAAATTTTGACAAATTTGCTGCTGCATAACAAAAGAGTATCATAAATAAGGTAAAAAATGCCATTAAATGGATTTTTTTGCTTACCTTTGCGTGAAAATTGTTGACCCTCGAGTCGTAAACAAGAATGGATTATGAATAATGAACTGAGAATTATCATAAGTGGAGGCGGTACAGGCGGTCATATATTCCCTGCCGTATCCATCGCAAACGCCATCAAGGCAAAGCGCCCTGATGCCAAAATATTGTTTGTTGGAGCACTCGGCAGAATGGAAATGCAGCGTGTTCCTGCAGCTGGTTATGAAATCAAAGGATTGCCTATCTGCGGTTTCGACAGAAAGCATCTGCTCAAGAACATCGCTGTTCTCTTCAAGATCTGGAAGAGCCAGCACATGGCCAAGAGCATCATCAAGAATTTCAAGCCAATGGCTGCTGTAGGTGTGGGCGGATACGCCAGCGGTCCTACACTCAACGTTTGCGCTAGCAAAGGTATTCCATGCCTCATCCAGGAACAGAACTCATACGCAGGTGTGACCAACAAGCTCCTGGCAAAGAAGGCAGAAAAGATATGCGTGGCTTACGAAGGAATGGAACGTTTCTTCCCTGCCGACAAAATCATCATGACGGGAAATCCAGTACGCCAGAACGTATTGGAGACTACCCTCACCAAGGAAGAGGCACGAAAGCAGTTCGGTCTCGACCCTGACAAGAAAACCATCCTGCTCGTGGGCGGAAGCCTCGGTGCAAGAACCATCAACGAGAGCGTACTTCAGCACCTCGACCTCGTGAAGGAAAGCGGCGTGCAGTTTATCTGGCAGACAGGTAAGTACTACAACGCAGCCATCATGGAGCAACTCAAGGGCAAGGAACTGCCAATGCTCAAGGTTACAGACTTCATCAGCGACATGGGCGCAGCTTACAAGGCTGCCGACCTCGTGATCAGCCGTGCCGGAGCCAGCAGTATCAGTGAGTTCTGCCTCATCGGAAAGCCAGTCATCCTCGTCCCAAGCCCTAACGTGGCAGAAGACCATCAGACCAAGAATGCCATGGCACTGGTAAACAAGGATGCAGCCATCTACGTGAAAGATGCTGATGCGCCAAACGAATTGCTCCAGAAAGCCATCAACACAGTCAAGAACGAGGATAAACTCAACTCACTCTGTGAGAACATCAAGAAATTAGGATTAAAGAACTCAGCCGACGTCATCGCCGACGAAGTAATCAAATTAGCAACAAGATAATGGAAATCAAGGATATTAAAGCAGTTTATTTTGTAGGTGCTGGCGGCATCGGTATGAGCGCCATCGCCAGATACTTCCTCAGCAAGAAGTTGGTTGTAGCCGGATACGACAAGACTCCTTCCAATCTCACTCACGAGTTGGAGAAAGAAGGAATGCTCATCCACTACGAAGAGAATGTAGATTTCATCCCTGAGGCTTGCAAGGATGCCAAGAATACGCTGGTTGTCTATACACCAGCCATCCCTGCTAAGCACAAGGAGCTGGTTTACTTCCGCGAGAATGGATTCACCATCGAGAAGCGTGCGCAGGTTCTGGGTACCCTGACCCGCACCCACAAGGGACTGTGCGTGGCAGGTACACACGGCAAGACTTCTACTTCTACCATGTGTGCCCACATCATGCACCAGAGCCATCTCGACTGCAATGCCTTCCTCGGAGGAATCTCCAAGAACTATGGCACCAACTACATTCTCTCAGACAAGAGCGACTTCGTAGTCATCGAGGCAGATGAGTTTGACCGCAGTTTCCACTGGTTGCGCCCATGGATGAGCGTCATCACATCTACAGATCCTGATCACCTCGACATCTATGGTACCAAGGAGGCTTATCTCGAAAGCTTCCGTCACTATACAGAATTGATTCAGCCGGGCGGTGCGCTCATCATCCACAAAGACCTGGAGATGAAGCAGCACGTACAGGCCGGCGTCAAGATATACGAATACAGCCAGGACGAAGGAGACTTCCACGCTGAGAACATCAAGATAGAGAATGGCGGAATCACATTCGACTTCATCTCTCCTATCGAAAACGTTACAGGCGTAGAGCTCGGACAGCCAGTGCCAATCAACATCACAAATGGTGTGGCAGCAATGGCAATGGCACAGCTGAATGGTTGTACCGCCGATGAGCTTCGCAACGGAATGAAGACATACGGAGGCGTGGACCGCCGCTTCGACTTCAAGATCAAAAACGACAAGCTCGTATTCCTTTCAGACTACGCTCATCATCCAAAAGAGATTTATCAGAGTGCAAAGAGTATTCGGGAGCTTTACAAAGATCGCAAGATTACAGCCATCTTCCAGCCTCACCTCTACACCCGCACCCGAGACTTCTACAAGGACTTTGCCGACAGCCTGAGTCTCCTCGATGAAGTCATCCTCTGCGATATCTATCCTGCTCGCGAGCAGCCTATCCCGGGAGTTACCTCCAAGCTCATCTATGACAACCTGAAACCAGGCGTAGAGAAGAGCATGATTCACAAGGAAGACGTACTCGACCTGGTGAAGAACCGTGACTTCGACGTACTCATCGTTCTGGGAGCTGGCGATTTGGACAACTATGTTCCAGAGATCACAAAGATTCTAGAATCAAAATAAGCCCCCGGAGACAGGGGCTTGTGCAAACAAGAAGAAAGTAATCAATGCATATCAATTGGCAGAAAACCCTACTCATCACCCTGGATGTTGCACTGGCAACTTATCTGGGATTCGCTTTCACCAAGTTTAACAAACCTGATGAAAAGGGAATGCTATGCACCAAGGTGAACATCAACATCGAGGATGAGATGACCAATGGCTTTCTGAATGCAAAGGAAATCAAGAAGAGACTGGAGATTAAAAAGCTCTATCCCCTGGAGAAACCACTGAACAACGTGAATGCCAGAAAGATAGAGGAAACCTTAAAGACCAGTCCCTTCGTGAAGACCGCCGAATGCTATAAGACGCAAGACGGACTGGTGGATATCTATCTCACCCAGCGTATGCCAATTGTGAGAATCAAGAGCATCAACAACGAGGACTACTATATAGATGATCATTATCAGGTAATGCCCAACACCAACTATACAAGCGACATCATCATCGCCACAGGCAACATCAACAAATGGTTTGCCCAGAAATACATATCGCTGGTAAGCAAGACCCTGATGAAGAACAATCTTTGGAGAAATCAGATAGAGCAGATCAACGTACTGCCCGACAGGGGCATTGAACTGGTGCCACGAGTAGGTAACCACATTATATATATAGGTAACCTGCCGGAAAGCAATATCATCAGCAAAAGAGAACAAGATGTAGAAGACTTCATCAACAAGAAGATGGACCGTCTGGAAAAGTTCTACAAATATGGTCTCTCTCAAACTGGCTGGAACAAATACTCATACATCAACATCGAGTTTGACAACCAGATAATTTGCACAAAGCATCATAACAGCTAATTTTATAATTGAAACAGAAAAAGATAATATATAAAGACTATGCCAAAGGAATTTATTGTAGCTATCGAGCTTGGCTCATCTAAGATGACAGGTATAGCTGGTCAGAAGAATTTAGACGGCAGCATCACCGTGCTGGCTACCGTCGAGGAAAACTCGTCTTCTTGTATCAGAAAGGGTGTTATCTATAACATCGACAAAACATGCCAGTGCCTCACTAGCATCATCAAGAAGTTGAAGAACTTCCTCAAACAAGATATTACCCAGGTTTACGTAGGTGTAGGAGGCCGATCTATCAGAAGCCTCAAGAACGTCATCGTGAAAGATCTGCCAGGCGCATCTATCATCTCGCAGGATATGATTAATGAGCTGATGGACATCAACCGCAACATGACTTATCCAGATCAGGAAATTCTTGACGCTGCAACACAGGAATACAAGATAGACAACCAGTACCAGATAGACCCTGTAGGCATACAGTGCAGCCATTTGGAAGGTATCTTCCTGAATATCCTTTGGCGCAAGAACTTCTATAACAATATCAATACCTGCTTCGAGAATGCAAATATCTCGATTGCAGAGATGTATCTCGCACCATTGGCTATGGCAGACAGCGTATTGACCGACTCAGAGAAGAGAGCCGGATGTATGCTCGTTGATCTGGGTGCCGATACCACTACCGTATCCGTTTACTACAAGGGTATCCTGCGCCATCTCTCTGTCATCCCATTGGGTGGAAACAACATCACCAAGGACTTGACTTGCCTCCAGCTTGAGGAAGCTGATGCAGAAAAGATGAAGCTGAAATATGCAAAGGCTTACACCGATATCAGCAATATCGATCCAACACTCAACTACTCTGTTGATAAAGACAGAACTATAGAGAGCAAGAAGTTTATCGAGATTGTAGAGGCTCGCGTAGAGGAAATCGTAGAAAACGCCTGGTTCCAGGTACCTGTAGAATTCTCTGACAAGCTGATGGGAGGTATCATCCTCACCGGCGGTGGAAGCAATATGCCTGAAATCGATAAGGTATTCAAGACTCATACCCATATCGACAAGGTACGCATTGCGAAGTTTGTTACCCAGACAGTCAACTCAAAGGATCCTAAGATCACCAATCATACTGGAATGATGAATACCGTATTGGGACTCCTGGCTAAGGGCGACATGAACTGCGCAGGCAGCGAATTCAACAACGACCTCTTCGACAACCTCGACAACCGTCCTACAGCAGGAACAGGTGCAGAAGCTCACAAGGCTCCTCGCAACCCGAACGAGACAGTAGGCACCGGTGTGGTATTAACTGCAGCAGAAAAGCAGAAGGCAGAAGAAGAGGCTCGCCGCAAGAGAGAGCAGGAAGAGGAAGAGGCAAGACTCCTGGCTGAAAAGGAATCCGAAGAAGAAGCAAAACGCAGAAAAGAGAACAGCCTCGTTCACAAGTTCATGAGAGGATTCAAGAAATTTGTGAAGGATACCATCTCTGAGGAAGAATAATATAATCATATTTTAGAATAGACTATTATGCTAGATAACACAAATACTCCACATATTCTGGACTTTGGAGAGCCAGAAAAGGAAAACAGCATCATCAAGGTGATTGGTGTAGGTGGTGGCGGAGGTAACGCTGTCAACCACATGTACCGTGAAGGCATCCACGACGTAAGCTTCGTATTGTGTAACACTGATAATCAGGCACTCAACGATTCTCCTGTACCTGTACATCTGCAGTTGGGTAAGGAAGGTCTGGGAGCCGGCAACAAGCCTGCCAAGGCTCGCCAGGCTGCCGAGGAAACCCTGGAGGAAATCAAGCACATGCTGAACGACGGCACCAAGATGGCTTTTATCACTGCCGGAATGGGTGGTGGTACCGGTACTGGTGCTGCGCCTGTCATCGCAAGAGTGAGCAAAGAACTCGGAATCCTTACTGTTGGTATCGTAACCATTCCTTTCCGCTTTGAAGGTCCTAAGAAGATCGACCAGGCACTGGATGGTGTAGAAGAGATGTCCAAGCACGTAGATGCCCTGCTGGTTATCAACAATGAGCGTCTCCGCCAGATCTATCCAGACCTCGCTGTACTCGATGCCTTCGGAAAGGCAGACGACACTTTGAGCGTTGCAGCAAAGAGTATTGCTGAAATCATCACTGTTCACGGACTCATCAACCTTGACTTCAACGACGTGAAGACCGTATTGAAGGATGGTGGCGTTGCCATCATGAGTACAGGTTACGGTGAGGGTGAAGGCCGTGTCAAGAAGGCGATTGAGGATGCATTGAACTCACCATTGCTCAACGACAACGATGTGTTCAACTCCAAGAAGATCTTGCTGAGCATTGCTTTTGCCAGCGAAAAGAAAGACAATCCTGGTTTGACTATGGATGAGATGAACGATGTAAACGACTTTATGGAGAAGTTCGGAGACGACTTCGAGCTGAAGTGGGGACTCGCCATCGATCCTGAGTTGGGCAGCCGTGTCAAGGTTACCGTATTGGCAACAGGTTTCGGTCTCGAAGACGTAGAGGGAATGAACCGCCACATGAAGAAGCATACAGAAGAGGAAGCTCGTCGCATCGCAGAAGAGGAAGAGACAAGAGCAGAGCGTCAGAACAGACGCGAACGCTACTATGGCTCAGACGGCAATTCAACCCAGTATAAGCGTCATCCACACATCTTCCTGTTCCGTCCTGAGGATCTCGACAATGAGGATGTAATCCTTCAGGTAGAGAATACACCTACCTTCAAGCGTACCCGTCAGACTCTCGAAGACATCCGCAATCTGGCTTCTGGCAATGCAGAAACAGAGGAGGCTAAGAAGAAAGACGATAACGACACAGTACAGGGAGTCATCAGCTTCGCCTAAACAATCAGGCAAAGCTGTAGTTCCAAGTGACCCCGTTCATCTAGAGAACAAAGTATTAAACCTTCATCTAGGAACCCGTTCCTTAAGCAAACAACTCCTGTAGAACAGAAAAGCTTTTCAGCTCCGGGAATCCCGGAACATGAATCCTATAATATTGCAATATCACCTCTACACAGCGGTTTCGATCCAATCGGGACATTGTGTAGAGGTGCATTGTTTCATAGCTCAGGCGAAGCAGCCCCAACATACGTAAAGAATCCTCTTTATTTAAATAATGTACGTGTGTAGGCACGAAGGATACAAAACGGCCTTCCTCCAAGTCGAAGAAATCGCCATGCGCACCACTCTCAAGGTTAGGCGAAAATCCAAGAAAGAAGGTTAGCCGAACCATAAAGACAATATGGAAATTGGCATAATTCCCCTGTGCCTGGTCGAGCCACGCCACACTCTCCTCTATGAAGGAAAACAATGGAACATTCACCTGCTCGTTCCTGGTGGCTTGCCCCAAAAGCTCTGCCAGAAACATAGACATCGCCAACTTGTAAGGCGAAAAGGGAAGATCCACAAAGGGAAGAGCGATGGATACATCCTTCAATCGCTGCAAGTTAGCTTTCGGACGATGATCGAACTCCAGGTTGAGAATCATCAAGGGCTGAAACAGCTGACGCTTCATCTTCGCCTTAGAAGACTTGGGTATTTTGACCATAAAAGAGACTCTGCCCAACTTTTCGGTGAAGAAATCCACGATAAGTTGTGCATCCCCATACTTAATGGTTTGTAGTACGATAGCTCTAGTTTTTACTTCCATTTTGTCTATAATTATTAAAAAACAGGGCAAAATTACAAAAAAACAAGCATTTAGCGAAAATTTTCGCGGAAAAATTTGCAAGATTCAAATAAAAGTAGTAACTTTGCACCCGCAAATAAGCAATGGTCCCTTCGTCTATCGGTTAGGACGAGAGATTTTCATTCTCTAAAGAGCAGTTC
>JAIINY010000299.1:0-3407 GCA_022741625.1 Prevotella sp.
GGTTCGCTACCTTCGAAAACGGCAACACAACTGTTTGTGGTACCCAAGTCAATTCCAATTACTTTTCCCATGATTATATCTTTTTTTTATTTTTTCGTTATTAATATGTTATTTATCTCATGAATCGCTGCCTTCGGGGAAGTCTGCCGAAGATATGCATCTATCGGGAACCTCCTGAACTCAGTGTTCACGCTTTCTAATTAACAAAGCGTGTGCCAATGGATTTTTTTTCTGGATTTGGCTGTTTGTTTTCAGTGTTTTCCTGAATTTGGCTGACAAGCTGTCAGTCAGGTACTGACAAAATAAAAGGAATCAAGATAAAAGAAGCGATAAAATGTCGCATTCCTCATATCTTGATTCCTATTTCGTTTTTAGGGAACTCTTTCTTCCAGATAATGTCCCTATATATAATAAGGTGTAACCTACCTTATCTGAGTTTTATTTCTGATCCTTGGCAGCGAGTGCTTCACGAACCTTTGCCTCCAGCTCGTCGAGAAGCTCAGGATTATCCTTGAGCAATGCCTTGCAGGCATCTGCACCCTGTCCGAGCTTTGAACCGCCGTAGCTGTACCAGCTGCCGCTCTTGTCGATGATGCCGTTGGCTACTGCCAAACCGAATACCTCGCCGGCACGGCTGATACCTTCGCCGAACATAATGTCGAATTCCGCCTTGCGGAAAGGAGGAGCCACCTTGTTCTTCACTACCTTCACGCGAACCAGATTACCTACCACATCCTCGCCGTCCTTGATGGCTGTTGCCTTTCGGATGTCCAGGCGAACTGATGCATAGAACTTCAAGGCGTTACCACCGGTAGTTGTCTCAGGGTTGCCGAACATCACACCGATCTTCTCGCGCAACTGGTTGATGAAGATGCAGGTAGTATTGGTCTTGCTGATGGTAGAGGTGAGCTTGCGGAGTGCCTGGCTCATCAATCGTGCCTGAAGACCTACCACGTTATCACCCATGTCACCCTCGATTTCCTTCTTAGGAGTCAGGGCAGCTACAGAGTCAACTACCACGATATCTACGGCAGCAGAGCTGATCAACTGATCGGCAATCTGCAATGCCTGCTCACCATTGTCTGGCTGCGAAATCCACAGGTTATCCACATCCACGCCCAGTTTGGCAGCATAGAAGCGGTCGAAAGCATGCTCGGCATCGATGAAGGCAGCAATACCGCCAGCCTTCTGAGCCTCTGCGATGGCATGGATGGCCAATGTTGTCTTACCTGAAGATTCAGGGCCATAGATTTCGATGATACGTCCCCTTGGATAACCGCCTACGCCCAATGCATTGTCGAGAGCGATACTGCCCGTAGGAATCACCTCGATATTCTCGACGTGCTCATCGCCGAGCTTCATAATAGAGCCCTTGCCGAAGTCTTTCTCAATCTTCGCCATGGCTGCCTGGAGGGCTTTCAGCTTTCCCTCGTTGGGGGTCAGTTTGCCCTCTTCTATCTCTTTTGCCATATTCTCTTAATGTTTTAAGTTTAATCAATTTCCAAGTCGCCATCAAACACCTCGTGCCATGGCAATCCCTGCTTGTTCAACTGCTCCATGAATGGATCTGGGTCGAACTCCTCAACGTTCCATACGCCTGGTTTCTTCCAGATGCCCTTGAGGAACATCATCGCACCAATCATGGCTGGCACACCAGTGGTGTAGCTTACGCCCTGCATGCCGGTTTCGTTGTAAGCCTCCTGGTGCTTGCAGTTGTTATATACGTAGTAGGTACGCTCCTTGCCATCCTTCTTACCACGGATGCGGCAACCGATGGATGTCTCGCCATCATAGTTTTCGCCGAGATCCTGTGGGTTAGGCAATACTGCCTTGAGGAATTGCAATGGAACAATCTTCACCTTGGCTGTCTTGCCTGAGCCATCTGCCAATGGAGCCTCGTATTCGATTTCGTCGATGCGGCTCATACCGAGGTTCTGGATGCAGTCGAGGTAGGTGAGATACTGCTGACCGAAGGTCATCCAGAAGCGTGCCTCCTTGATGGTAGGGTAGTTCTTCACCAGGCTCTCCAGCTCCTCGTGGTGCATCAGATAGCTCTCGCGAGGGCCGATGTTAGGGTAGGTAAGAGGCTTGTGGATAGACAATGGGTCGGTTTCAATCCATTCGCCATCCTTATACCAGAGTCCCTTCTGGGTAATTTCGCGGATATTGATTTCTGGGTTGAAGTTGGTTGCGAAAGCCTTGTGATGGTTTCCGGCGTTGCAATCCACGATATCGAGCACCTCAATCTCATCGAAGTGATGCTTGGCAGCATAAGCGGTGAAGATGCCGGAAACACCTGGGTCGAAACCGCAGCCGAGGATAGCGCAGAGACCTGCCTGCTCGAACTTTTCCTTATATGCCCACTGCCATGAGTACTCGAAGTGAGCCTCGTCCTTTGGCTCATAGTTAGCGGTATCCATATAGTTGCAACCGCAAGCCAGACAGGCATCCATGATGGTGAGATCCTGGTAAGGCAAAGCAAGGTTGATGACAAGCTCAGGCTTATAGCTATTAAAGAGAGCCTTCAACTGCTCAACGTCGTCGGCATCCACCTCAGCCGTCTGAATATCCATCTTGTAGCCCTTGGCGTGGATATCCTTAACCAGCTTGTCGCATTTTTCCTTGCGACGGCTAGCAATCATAAACTCGGTGAAAACGTCCTGGTTCTGGACGATCTTGAAGGCAGCCACGGTAGCCACGCCACCAGCGCCAATCATAAGTACTCTACTCATTTATAATCTTGTTTTTTATTATTATGTTTATTATTTTAATGTTTATTTTATCTCCTTTGCCGAGATTCCGAGGGCGTTCATCAGCGAGTACCCCAGAATCTCCTGTCGGAAGTTTCCTCCCGGCATAGGTTGCATGGCGAAGAGCGTGATGCGTTTGTCATCATCCTCCACCTTTCTCAGCATATCTCTCAGCTGGTCGTAGGCATCTCCATCTTCCGAGTTCGGAATCACCATCACCCTTTTCACCTCCTTGGTGTTGCATACGGTGCGTGCCACTTCTACGAGGAATTCATCCTTTCCCACCATCTTTTCCTCGGTAGGATAAGAGGCAAAGATGAATTCTCCCAGCTTATCATCCTTGAAAGCCTGGGCGTTGAGATCCTTCTCATAGTTGGAAGGGCGGAAATTCTTCATCGCTATGGATTTCTTATCGTGGATAAGCACCACTTGCGTTTCGTGCTCACCCTCTCTGAGACCTCCGTCAAGGGCGATGCACACTGCCCATTGAGCCATATCTGCTGGCTGGATGCGGCGGTTGATCATTCGCTCGAAGTTGACAGTCAGGTCGAAAGCCACTTTGTCGATATAATCGGCATCAGCGATGATCACATTCTCGCTCCATTTTATATTGTTTGTATCTAATGTATTCATTGGTGCAAAAATTAAGCAAACGAG
>JAIINY010000024.1:0-19339 GCA_022741625.1 Prevotella sp.
TCCTCCAGATGGAGCAGTTTCTCACGTTCGCTCTGCATCATTCGGCTTACTGGTATTCCGGTCCAGCGGCTTACTACCTCTGCAATATCATCGGCAGTCACCTCTTCACGGATCATTGCCTCACCGCCCTGGGTGCTCTTCAGCTGCTCCTGAATCTTCTTGATATCCTCTTCAAGAGCTACCAGCTTAGAGTAGCGAATCTCGGCTACACGTTCGTAATTGCCTTCACGTTCCATGCGCTCAGCTTCGAACTTGAGATTCTCCATCTCCTGCTTGTCTTGCTGAATTTTGTTAACAAGAGCCTTTTCGCCTTCCCACTTTGCACGGAAGTCGTGCTCCTTATCCTTCAACTCTGCAATCTCCTTGTCGAGCTGCTGAATCTTAGGTTGGTCGTTCTCACGCTTAATTGCCTCACGTTCAATTTCCAACTGCTTCAAGTGACGGGTGATTTCATCCAGTTCCTCTGGCACGGAGTCACGCTCCATACGGAGCTTGGCTGCGGCTTCATCCATCAGGTCGATGGCCTTATCCGGGAGGAATCTATCAGAAATGTATCTCTCGGATAACTTGACAGCTGCTATGCAGGCGTCATCCTGAATACGAACCTTGTGGTGGTTCTCATAACGCTCCTTGATACCACGAAGAATGCTGATGGCATCTACCTCGTCTGGCTCATTCACCATCACAGTCTGGAATCGGCGCTCCAGTGCCTTATCCTTCTCGAAGTACTTCTGATACTCGTTGAGGGTAGTGGCACCGATGGCTCTCAGTTCACCACGAGCCAAAGCTGGCTTCAGGATGTTGGCTGCATCCATGGCACCTTCGCCACCGCCAGCACCTACCAGGGTATGAATCTCATCGATGAAGAGGATAATCTGACCGTTGGCATTGGTTACCTCCTTGATGACGCTCTTCAAGCGCTCCTCAAACTCACCCTTGTATTTGGCACCGGCAACCAGTGCACCCATATCGAGCGAATAGAGCTGCTTGTTCTTCAGATTCTCAGGTACGTCGCCACGGACGATACGCTCTGCAAGTCCCTCAACGATAGCGGTTTTACCTGTACCAGGCTCACCGATAAGGATAGGATTGTTCTTGGTGCGGCGAGAGAGAATCTGGAGCACACGGCGAATCTCTTCATCACGGCCGATTACTGGGTCGAGCTTGCCGCTGCGAGCCTGTTCTACCAAGTTCTTGGCATATTTTTCAAGACTCTGATAGTTCTCGTCGGCACTCTGGCTCTTCACGTTCTGACCCTGTCGCAAAGCCTGGATGGCTGCGGTGAGGTCCTTCTCGTTGGCACCCGCATCCTTGAGGATTCGGGCAGCGGTAGAGTTGCCTTTGAGGATAGCGAGGAGGATAGGCTCCACGCTGACGAATTCATCTCCCATCTTCTTGGCGATGTCCTCGGCGTTGATCAATATCTGGTTGGTATCGCCCGAGAGGTATGGCTGACCGGCACCCTGCACACGAGGCAAGTGCTGCATCTCCTGCTGAAGGAGCATGGCAATCTGGTTGCCGTTCATGCCCAGCTTCTGGAAGATATAGTTGGTTACATCAGGTGCTTTCTCGATGATACCACTGAGAAGATGCACCGGTTCGATGGTCTGCTGACCATTTCTCTGCGCTATGTTCACAGCGGCCTGCACCGCTTCCTGCGCCTTGATTGTAAATTTGTCGAATGTCATATCTTAATCTCCTTTCTAAGTGTTATTTGTTCTACTTCTTGTTGTCTGGCTTCAGTTCTTCCGGACTTTCAGCCTTGGATGATGCTTCAGCCTTGCTGGCTTCCGGCATCGCAATCCGTGGATGCGAATAGCGTGCCCATTGCGTGTTTTTGGGCGTTTTTCTGACATTTTGTCTGTTTTTTCCTTTTTTCCCCCTATTCGCATAATAGCTTCTGTCAAAATGGCTGAACCATTACTTGATTTATCGCAAATATCCTTTAAATAATGTGATAATAGGTATTAAATATTTGTGTATTTCAAATATTCTTTGTATCTTTGCAGCGTTTTTAGAAACCATATTGAATATAAAAAATCGTAATATATAAAGTCAATGGCTGAAACAAAGAAGATCAAGACAGCTTTGGTGTCTGTCTTTCACAAGGATGGCTTGGACGAGTTGCTCGCCAAGTTGAATGAAGAGGGTGTTAAGTTCCTGAGCACAGGTGGTACTCAGAAGTTTATCGAATCTTTGGGTTATGAATGTGAAAAAGTTGAGGATGTCACCACATATCCATCAATCCTCGGTGGTCGTGTGAAGACTCTTCATCCAAAAATATTTGGAGGTATCCTGGCCCGTCGCGACAATGAGGGCGACCAGGAGCAGATGAAGGAGTATGAGATTCCTTCTATCGACCTCGTTATCGTGGATCTCTATCCATTTGAGCAGACTGTAGCCAGCGGTGCCAGCGATGCCGACATCATTGAGAAGATCGATATCGGCGGTATCTCTCTGATTCGTGCCGGTGCCAAGAACTTCAAGGATGTGGTTATCGTTCCTAGCAAGGCTGAGTATAGTGTGCTTCTCGACATCCTGAAGAAGAAGGGTGCTGAAACCGACATTGAGGACCGCAAGATGTTCGCAGAGCGTGCATTCGGCGTAAGTTCTCACTATGATACTGCTATCCACGCTTGGTTTGCCAAGTAATAAAAAAGAGGTAAACCTATTCATCTCGCACTCTTCCCGCTCTTGAAAGAGGGGACGGGAAGATGACTACAAAGGAAAGATTTTAAGCTTAAAATATTAGATTTACATTAGCAAATGGGATTTTTTTCATTTATTCAGGAAATCGCAATGGACTTGGGTACCGCCAATACCATCATTATCAGTGATGATAAGATTGTAGTGGACGAACCTTCTGTTGTTGCCCTCGACCGCCGCACCGACAAGATGATTGCTGTAGGCGAGAAGGCAAAGATGATGTACGAGAAGACTCATGACAACATCCGTACAATCCGTCCTCTGCGTGATGGCGTTATCGCCGACTTTACTGCCTGCGAGCAGATGATGCGTGGACTTATCAAGATGGTTCATACAGGAAGCCGATTGTTCTCACCTTCACTCCGTATGGTGATTGGTGTACCTTCCGGTTCTACTGAGGTAGAGCTCCGTGCCGTACGTGACTCAGCTGAGCATGCCGACGGTCGTGACGTATATTTGATTTTTGAACCTATGGCTGCTGCTATCGGTATCGGTATTGACGTAGAGGCACCAGAAGGTAACATGATAGTTGATATAGGTGGTGGTAGCACCGAGATTGCAGTCATCTCTCTGGGTGGTATCGTATCCAACAACTCTATCCGTACAGCCGGTGATGACCTGACAGCCGACATCCAGGAGTATATGAGCCGCCAGCACAACGTGAAGGTTTCCGAGCGTATGGCTGAGCGTATCAAGATTCATGTGGGTTCTGCCCTAACAGATCTGGGAGATGAGGCTCCTGAAGACTTCATCGTTCACGGTCCTAACCGTATCACAGCGCTCCCTATGGAGGTGCCTGTATGCTATCAGGAGATTGCTCACTGTCTGGACAAGACTGTAGCCAAGATAGAGAATGCAGTACTCTCTGCTCTCGAGAATACTCCACCAGAGCTTTATGCCGACATCGTGAAGAACGGTATCTGGCTTTCAGGTGGTGGTGCTCTGCTCCGCGGTCTCGACAAGCGACTTCAGGACAAGATCAACATCCCATTCCATATCGCCGAGGATCCATTGCACAGTGTGGCTAAGGGTGCCGGTATCGCATTGAAGAATGTGGATCGTTTCTCATTCCTGATGAGATAATTTCAAGATATTTAAATTCCGCATCTGGACCACTTGTGCCCATTTGCGGAATTTTAATCATATACAGATTCATTTTTTTAAGTATGCACAACCTTTTAGAGTTTTTGCAGAAATACAACCATTGGTTTGTCTTCGTGATTCTGGAGGTGGTGAGCATGGTGCTTCTGTTCCAGTATAACAGCTACCAGGGCAGTGCGTGGTTTTCTACAGCCAATGCCGTGACGGGCAAGATTTATGAATGGAATGCCAACGTGGAGACTTTCTTCTCCCTGACCAAGGTGAACCAGGAGCTTACCCAGCGGAATGCCTATCTGGAGCAGCAGGTGCAGCAGCTGAGCGACAGCCTCTATGGAGTAACCAAGGATAGTGCCATCTATCACCGCGACCAGTTTGCGCTGCTTCAGAATTACCGACTCATCCCTGCCAAGGTGGTGGCCAACAGCCTGGACAAGCCAGACAACCTGATTACCATCGACAAGGGTAGCGCTGACGGCATCCATAAGGATATGGGTGTGATAAGCGGTACCGGAGTGGTGGGCATCGTGTATCTCGTGGCTCAGCATTACAGCATCGTGATACCAGTGCTCAACGTGAAGTCGAATATCAGTTGTACCATCCAGGGCAGAGGCTATTTTGGCTATCTGCGATGGAAGGGGGGCGTTTCGGAACTGGCATATCTGGAAGAGGTGCCACGCCATGCCCACTTCAAGCTGGGCGACTACGTAGTAACGAGTGGCTATTCGGCTGTGTTCCCTCCGGGAGTAAGAGTGGGCAAGATTCTGCACGTGTTTAATTCTGCTGATGGATTGTCGTATAGAGTACAGTTGAGACTTTCTACCGACTTTGCCCGTCTGCGTGATGTCTGCGTCATCGATGATGCCGTGATGAAGGAACGCCTTCAGATTATGCGTGCTGCACAGGATAGTATTATGCCCGACGGCAATGCCAAAGGTAAAAATTAAAAGATCATAGTAAGAGGAGATATATAAGTAGCAATGAGTATAGATTTGATAAAACGACTCGGCATCTTCGTGGTGCTTGTGCTGGTGCAGGGATTGGTGTTCAACCATATCCACTTGTTCAACTGCGCCACCCCCTTGCTGTATATTTTCATGGTACTCCATTTCCGCAGAAACCATCCACGCTGGTCGGTGATGCTGTGGAGCTTCATGATGGGACTTTGTATCGACGTGTTTGCCAATACGCCGGGAGTAGCTGCAGCTTCGATGACCTTCATCGGACTGCTTCAGCCTTATCTTTTCGAACTCTTCGTGCCAAGAGACAGTGCCGACGACCTGGAGCCGTCCATGCGCACCATCGGTGTCGGTTCGTATGTTCTCTACACGTTGGTTATCGTACTCGTTTATAATCTGGTATTCTTTACTCTGGAGACCTTCAATTTCTTCAATTGGATGGAGTGGCTCCTCCGCATCGGTGGCGGTACAGCCATCACGATGCTGCTCATCATGGCATTGGAGAGCTTCCGCAAGGGATAGAACCTTGCTGCAAGACAGAGAACAGTAAAAGATCAAACAAAAAATTTCAGCTATATATATAATATGGTGGATTACAATCTTGATAAGCGTAAGTATGTGATTGGTGGTGTGGCTATAGCAATTGTAGTCATATACTCCATTCGTCTCTTTACGCTTCAGATTATGAGTGAGGATTATAAGAAGAATGCCGATTCCAATGCCTTCCTGAAGCAGATAGAGTTTCCTTCGCGTGGCGCTATCTACGACAGAAACGGCAAGCTGATGGTGTATAATTCGCCTTCCTATGATATCATGGTGGTGATGAAGGAGCAGGAGGGACGTCTGGATACGATGGACTTCTGCAACTCCCTGGGCATTACCAAGGAGGCTTTCGAGAAGCGAATGGAGACCATCAAGGACAGAAGCAAGAATCCCGGATACTCGCGATATACCCAGCAGCTCTTCATGAGTCAGCTTTCTGACAAGGACTTCAGTGTCTTCCAGGAGAAGATGTTCCGGTTCCCCGGTTTCTATGTGCAGAAGCGAAGCGTGAGAGAATATGTCTATCCATACGCTGCCCATGTACTGGGAGATGTGGGTGAGGTTTCGCCAAGCGATATTGAGGAGGATGACTACTATCAGCCAGGTGACTATATCGGTAAGCTGGGACTGGAGAAGCATTACGAGAAGGAGCTCCGAGGAACCAAGGGCGTGAAGATTATGCTTCGCGATGCCCGGGGAAGAATACAGGGAAGCTACCAGAATGGAAAACTCGACCAGCGACCTGTTGCCGGTAAGGACCTGACGCTGGGTATCGATGTCAATCTCCAGGCGCTGGGCGAAAGACTGCTGCAGGGCAAGATTGGAAGTATCGTTGCCATCGACCCAAGAGACGGTTCGGTGCTGGCGATGGTTTCTTCTCCTACCTATGATCCACGCCGACTGGTGGGTAAGAATAGAGGGAAGATGCACAAGTGGCTGTCGCAGAACCCTTGGAAACCGCTCCTGAACCGTAGTATCATGGGACAGTATCCTCCGGGTTCTACCTTCAAGACTTCCCAGGCGCTGACCTATCTTACCGAGGGAATCATCACTCCGGGCACAGCCTTCCCATGTAATCATGGTTTCTCTTACAAAGGTCTGCATGTGGGATGTCATGGCCACCCGTCGCCTATTGCGCTGGTAGATGCTATCAGTACTTCCTGCAACGGTTACTTCTGCTGGGGACTTTATTATATGATAGGCAACAAGAAGAAGTATGGCTCGGTGCAGAATGCGATGACCGTATGGAAAGACTATATGGTGAGTATGGGATTCGGCTATAAGCTGGGTATCGATTTGCCGGGCGAGAAGAGAGGTCTGATTCCTAATGCACAGTTCTATGACAAGGCCTACAAGGGCTCCTGGAACGGATTGACCGTCATCAGTATCTCTATCGGACAGGGTGAGGTGAACCTCACTCCTCTGCAGATTGCCAATCTGGGTGCCACCATCGCCAACCGAGGCTATTACTATGTGCCTCATGTAGTGCGCAAGGTGCAGGGCGAACCGCTCGATACGCTCTATACCCGCCGTCATTACACCAAGGCTTCGAAGAGAGCCTATGACTATGTGGTGGCTGGTATGAGAAGTTCGGCACTGAAGGGTACCTGCAAGATGCTCTCCCGTTACGACTTCGAGCCTTGCGGCAAGACCGGTACAGCTCAGAACCGTGGTCACGACCACTCTGTATTCATGGGCTTTGCTCCGATGAACAATCCAAGAATCGCCATCGCCGTGTATGTGGAGAATGGTGGATGGGGTGCCGACTATGGTGTGCCTATCGGTGGTTTGATGATGGAGCAGTATTTGAAGGGAAAGCTTTCTCCAGCTTCTGAAAGTCAGGCGGCACAGATGCAGGCCCGAAGAATTGCCTACGGCTCTAGCAGCAGATAATATACTGAAGCCTAGAGCTCTAGTAGCAGATAATATACTGAAGTTTCAAATCAAAACTGCAGTTTCTATCCTGAGACTGCAGTTTCAATTCATTGAATAATAAAAACAATGGCTCAATCAGATAATAAACAACCAGCTGGTATTCTCCGTTCGCTCGACTGGTGGACCATCGGCATCTATCTGGCATTGCTCTGCTTCGGCTGGATCAGTGTCTGCGGTGCCAGCTATACCTATGGCGACAACGATATCTTCAGTCTGGGTGCCCGTTCGGGTATGCAGATTATATGGATAGGTACCTCCATCGCACTGGGCTTCGTCATCCTGATGATGGACGACCGTTTTTTCGATACCTTCGCCTACGTGATCTATGCCGTGCTGATATTGCTGCTTTTTGCCACGATATTCAATCCGCATAGCATCAAGGGTTCGCACTCCTGGCTGGTGCTGGGACCGCTGCGACTGCAGCCTGCCGAGTTCGGTAAGTTTGCTACGGCGCTGGCTATGGCGAAGTTTATGTGCAGCTATGGATTCAATATCCATAAGATGAAGCATTTCATGGCGGCTATGGGCATCATCATTTTGCCTATGATATGTATCGTGGGACAGCGCGAGACGGGTTCGGCATTGGTTTATTCCGCCTTCTTCCTGATGCTTTACCGCGAGGGAATGCCGGGTGCCATCCTCTTTACCGGAGTCTCGATGGTGGTTTACTTTGTGGTGGGTATCAAGTACGAGAACGTGACGATGTGGGATACCTACACCTCGGTGGGAAAGTTCACGGTGCTGCTGCTGGTGCAGATCTTCACGGCAGGACTGGTGAACAGCTATACGGGCAACAGGAAGCATGCTCTCATCATCCTGTGTTACTCGGTGGGCATCACGCTCATCTTTGCACTCTTCTCCACCTACATCATTCCGTTTGACATCGTATGGGTGCAGCTGCTGCTCTGTGCGGTGATAATCGGATTCCTGGTGTATCATGGTCTGAGGACCCGCTTCCGCAACTATTTCCTGATTTCGATATTCGCAATGGGAAGTATTGCTTTCTTCTACAGTGCCGATTACGTGCTGAACAACGTAATGGAACCTCACCAGCGAGTGCGTATCAACGTGCTGTTGGGATTAGACGAAGACCTGGCGGGTGCCGGATATAATGTACATCAGAGTGAGATAGCCATCGGTTCGGGTGGCTTGCAGGGAAAGGGATTCCTGAACGGAACCCAGACCAAGCTGAAGTTCGTGCCTGAGCAGGATACCGACTTTATCTTCTGTACGGTAGGAGAGGAGGAAGGATTCCTGGGTTCGGCAGGCGTGCTGCTGCTTTTCCTGATGTTGATATTGAGATTGATACATCTGGCGGAGCGACAACCTTTCAAGTTCGGACGAATATACGGCTACTGTGTGCTCTCGGTATTCCTGTTCCACCTATTTATTAATGTGGGAATGGTGCTGGGACTGACGCCGGTAATCGGTATTCCGCTTCCATTCTTCAGTTATGGAGGTAGTTCGCTCTGGGGCTTTACCATCCTGCTTTTCATCTTCCTGCGTATTGATGCCGGAAGAAACCTGGTAAGAAGCTAGAATTTTACAGCATAAAAAAAATGACCAGTGAGATACGTCTCATTGGTCATTTTTCGTTATTTTCACTCCGATGTCGCTTACACCCGGAAGAATTTCTCGCTTCATATCATGGCGGATGGCGATATGGATGGAGTCGCCTCTGTTTATCTTATAGATATTGATAGGGAAGTTGTACTGATAGTAGCTGATGCCCTGTCCCTTGTTCTCGCCATGCTGGTTGATGAGCTGGCAGAGTAGGGTATCAGTTTTCTCGATACGCTTGCCCTTGTTGGCAGGGTAGATGGTCTGGTTCACGATGAGTGTCAATGCCGTAAACGGATAGGCACCTGTGGTTCTCAGACCCAGGCTCTGCCGGTAATAGCCGGTGGCAGCCATTGGAGGGATTTCGAACGATAGGGTATCGTTCTTCTCCCATCCTGCAATCGGCGTGTGGGCATATTCATCATATACCTTGGCATGATTGCAAGCGCTGAAGGCTATGGTTGCCACCAGTATGAAAACGAAATGAATCAGTCTTTTCATTTTTACTTCTTGTCCTCCTGTGGCTTGTTATTTTCGCCCTGCTGTGGCTTGTTGTTGCCTTGCTGAGGCTTGTTGTTATTGCCTTGCTGAGATTTGTTTCCCTGCTGGCGAGGTCCCTTGTTTCTATTATTATCCCTGTTGCGGTTATTGCCGTTTGGCTGACGGTTATCTCCCTTTTCAGGGCGGTTCGCATTACGATTCTTGTTCTTCTTCTTTTTCTTCGCTTTGTCGAATCGGCTGAGATCAGACTCATTGAGCAGGTCGATACTCTTGGAAGTTTCCTTCATCTTGCCATTCTCCATCAGGCTGAGCGGTTTCTCGCCCTGTTTATTCATCTCAATGATTTCCTTGGCACGTTCTGCAGTGATGGTCTCCAGGTTGGAAGCCAGGTTCTTGTCAGAAGAGTAGGTGATGAGTCCGGCAAGGATATCTACCTTGAACTGATGGAACTCGCCGTCGGCAGTCTGAAGCACGGCATCCTTAGGTGGCATCTTTCGGCTTGCCTCTACATAGTTATCTACCTCGTAGTTGAGGCAGCACTTCAGTTTGGCGCACATACCAGCCAGCTTCTGAGGGTTGAGCGAGATGTCCTGGTAGCGTGCGGCATTGGTGCTCACACTTACGAAGTTCTTCATCCAGGTAGCGCAGCAGAGCTCTCTGCCGCAAGGACCGGTACCGCCGATACGGCCAGCCTCCTGACGTGCACCAATCTGCTTCATCTCGATACGGACATGGAAGGTATCGGCAAGTACCTTGATGAGCTGGCGGAAATCTACACGCTCATCAGCGATATAGTAGAAGATGGCCTTGTTGCCATCGCCCTGATACTCCACGTCGCCGATTTTCATCTTCAGGCCCAGGTCCTTGGCTATCTGACGGCTCTGGATCATAGTGTCGTGTTCGCGGCTCTTGGCCTCCTTTGCCTTGTCGAGGTCCACCTGCTTGGCAAGTCGGTAGATGCGCTTGATGTCATCCTGTGACTTGAGATTTGCCTTCTTGATCTGCAGTTTTACCAGTCGGCCGGTTAATGTTACTACACCCACGTCATGACCCGGGTTTGCCTCTACAGCCACGATGTCGCCCTTCTTGAGGTCGAGGTTGTTAACATTGTGATAATATCCCTTTCGGGTATTTTTAAATTGCACTTCCACCAGGTCGGTGCTCTCAGCGTTTCCTGGCACGTCGGCTAGCCAGTCGTATGTGTTGAGCTGTCGGTCCTGTCGTCCCACAGCCTTGCAGCATAGACCTCTATCGCAGCCATTCCACATTTTGAATTTCATATTTTTATAATCCACGATGTATTCTATTTATTATTATTGATTAATATATATATTGCCCTTTCGGGATGTATTTCCTTTATTTTCTGATGAGCAGAACGATATTCTTCAGCGCCAGGTCGAAGAACACGATTTTCGGGTTGGCATTCTGGGCGATGAATCGCTTGCTTTCCTCGAAGAGATTGGAGATGTCGATGATATTCGCCTCGTTGATGAATCGGGCGAAGTTCCTGGCGAAATTCTCCTCCTCCTGTGTCATATAACTGAGTTCCGGCTGGCGGAAATTATACATGAAACTCTCGCGCAGCATGTGCATGAAGTAATCGAGCATTCGTTTCTGCTTCTCTCTGCCGAAGGTGGCAACTACCTCGCTCCACTTCTTTAGGTCGTGGATGTTGCGCATATAGGAGAGGCGCATCAGCATGATGAACATATCCAGATGCTGGCGGTTTTCATTGCCAGAGTCCAGCTCCTCCAATGCATGGTTCCAGTTGCCGTTGGCGATTCGGGCGATGCGGTGGGCTGATTCTGCATCTAGCGCTCTTCGCTCTATAAGCGCTTTCTCCACCTCGGAAGTTTCAATCTTCTTCAGGTCGATACGCTGTGCACGGCTTCTGATGGTTTCGAGCAGGAGTTCCGGTTGTTCGCTTACCAGGAGGAAGAGTGTCTGATGAGGCGGCTCTTCCAGCAGTTTCAATATCTTGTTGGCACTCGTGAGGTTCATACGCTCCGGCAACCATATCAGGCTGATCTTGTATCCGCCCTGACTCGACATCATGCTCAGTTCTCTCGAAAGATTGTCGGTCTCATCGGCGGTGATGATAGCCTGCTTGTTGAAGTCGGCATCAGTCTTGCCCATGCGCTGCATCCAGTCGCTGATCAGCACATACGGACCTTCCTGGAGGAGCATCTCACGCCATTCTTTCATAAAATCGAGACTTACGGGCGTATGGTCGCCGCTCATCTCGGATGTCTTGATGGTAGGGAAGGTGAAATGCAGGTCGGGATGCTCCCATTTTCTCAGCATCGGGGAATCGCCCAGCAGATAGCTGGCAAAAGCCAGCGCCACTGCCAGTTTTCCACAACCTTGTGGACCGCAGAACATCAGTGCATGGGGCACACGATTCTCCTGAACCATCTCCATCAGACGGTTCCATATATCTTGCTGACCTATCACTTCACTATTTAACATTGAACTTTGAACTTTAAAATAAAATTTTAGCTATCTGCTTCACGCTATCCACCGCCGAAACGGTGAAGAAGTGGATATGATTGTATCCGTGATCGAAGAGAGCTTTCACCTGGGCTGTCGTCCACTCGATACCGAGCGCCTTGGCATCTTCATCGCTCTTGCACTTCAATACCTCCTGCGCCAGTGCTTCTGGAATGTCGCAATGGAAAGTCTTAGGTACCATCGTGAGCTGACTCAGTTTGGCGAATGGCTTCAGTGCCGGAACGATAGGGATGGTGATGCCCATTTGGCGAGCTTTCTCTACGAAAGCATAGAATTTCTCGTTGTCGTAGAAGAGCTGGGTGATGGCATAGTCAGCGCCCAACTGCTGCTTCTCCAGGAGATGCTGCATATCCATCTCGAGATTCGGAGCCTCTTCGTGCTTTTCCGGATAGCAGGCTACGCCACAGCAGAATTTATCACCCGGATGCTTGATCGGGGTGCCGTCGAAGAAGAAACCGTCGTTAAACTGGTTTACTTGCTTCAGCAGGTCGGTGGCGTTGGCATGACCGTTTTCTGTTGGAGTAAACTGTCGGTCTTCCTTTGCCTTGTCGCCTCTCAGCACAAGGATATTGCTGATGCCCAGAAACTGGAGATCGAGCAATTCGTATTCGATGTCTTCCTTCGTGGCACCGCTACAGATGACGTGAGGGATGACAGGGATATCGTACTTGTTTTGGATTGCGCCTGCGATGGCAACGGTGCCAGGGCGGCGACGCACACGCTGACGAGTGAGGAGACCGTTTTCCAGTTCCTTGTAAACATACTCGCTGTGGTGTGTGGTAATGTTGATAAACCGTGGGTCGAAGTTCTTGAGGCTGTCGATGGTGCGGAAGAGAGCCGCAGTGCCATTACCCTTGAGAGGTGGCAAAACCTCGAAAGAGAAGCCTCTTTTGTCGCCCTTCTGATGTAAGAATTCTGCGATGTTCATATTACGTAATATCTATGTGCTCTTATTTTGGTTGCAAATTTACAAAAAAAATAGGGGAAATGTGCAGATTATGCGTATTATTTTAAAATAAACAGATAAAAATATAAAAATAAACAAATAAAAAAATAACCTAAAGTAAAATGGAACAACAACAAACGGGCTCTAAGGCCTATCTTTTCTCGATTGTGATGGTCGCCGTATTGGGTGGCTTGCTTTTCGGTTACGATACCGCAGTGATATCAGGTGCCGAGAAGGGTTTGCAGGCATTCTTCAAGGATGCCGGTGATTTCGAATACACCGATGTGATGCACGGATTCACTTCTTCCAGTGCGCTGATCGGCTGTATCATCGGTAGTTCGCTTTCCGGTCTTTTCGCCAGCAGGCTGGGTCGCAAGCGCTCGCTCATCTTTGCGGGTGTCTGCTTCTTCCTCTCAGCCTGGGGATCTATGGAACCGGAAACTTATCTCCTGCCTCAGGGACATGCCGACTGGACGTTGCTGGTGGTATTCAACTTCTATCGTGTGCTGGGTGGTATCGGTGTTGGTATGGCTTCAGCCATCTGTCCGATGTATATCGGCGAAATCGCTCCGAGCAATATGCGCGGTATGCTGGTGAGCTGCAATCAGTTTGCCATCATCTTCGGTCAGCTGGTGGTTTACTTCGTCAATTTCATCATTATGGGTTCCCATGCCAATCCTATCTATGATGCTGCGGGTGCCATCGCCAATATGGTGGATGCGCAGTGGACCATCGAGACGGGCTGGAGATATATGTTTGGAAGCGAGATGGTTCCGGCAGGACTGTTCACCTTCCTGATCTGCTTCGTACCAGAGACTCCTCGTTATCTCGTGATGATCGGACAGGATGAGAAGGCATACGGCGTGCTTGCCAAGATCAATGGTTCTGAGAAGGCACGTGAGATTATCCACGATATCAAGAATACGGTGACCGTGAAGACCGAGAAGCTCTTCTCCTATGGCTTTATGTGTATCTTTGTGGGCGTGATGCTTTCTGTATTCCAGCAGGCAGTGGGTATCAATGCGGTGCTCTATTATGCGCCTCGTATCTTCCAGGATATGGGAATGGGTAATCCGATGGTTCAGACCGTCATCATGGGTATTGTGAATATCTCGTTTACGCTGGTAGCCGTCTTTACGGTAGAGAAGCTGGGTCGCAAGCCATTGCTTATCTTTGGTTCCATCGGCATGGCAGTAGGAGCCTTGGGCGTAGCCTTGACCTTCGGAAATGAAGCCTTGAGTACGGTTACCATGCTGAGTATCATGGTATATAGTGCCAGCTTTATGTTCTCCTGGGGACCTATTGCCTGGGTGCTTATCGCTGAGCTTTTCCCGAATACCATCCGTGGTGCGGCTGTGGCGATTGCCGTAGCTTTCCAGTGGATATTCAACTTCATCGTCAGCTCTACCTTCGTACCGATGTTCAATATGCACCTGACCCCTGGTGATGATTTCGGTCATTGGTTTACCTATGGTCTGTATGGTGCCATCTGTATCGTTGCAGCCATCTTCGTTTGGAAGCTGGTACCTGAAACCAAGGGCAAGAGCTTGGAGGATATGAGCAGGCTCTGGAAGAAAGATTAGGATAGAATTTCGAAATCAGAATCAAGGGATTTCGGAAGCAAAATTAGAATAAAAAAGTAAGGCGCGATAGCTATCCTGCTATTGCGCCTTTTATGTAGTTTTCACGCTGAGTGATAAATTCAGACCATATATTTGTAAGTTGTTTGTATTTAAAAGAGTATTAACTTAATGTCTTGAATTTGAATTTTCTTGCTCTTTCTTCTTACTTCTTCCACGCATTGCGGAAGAGGAAACTTACAGTGGTGTTAGAAGAGTTGGTTGAGTTCTGGACGAAGTTGGTCTGGTTGCCATCCACCCAGATCTGATAGAGCGAGAACTGGAAGCCCAGCTGTCTTGGCTCTTTAAGTGTGCAGTAGCCGTAATACCTCTGGCTAGGGATGAAAACAAGCACTACCTTGTGGCTCTTGTTGTCTGTGCCATAAGCCAGATTCAACTCGACAGCATTAGGGCAAGCAATAAAGTAAGCTACTTCAGAAGTACTGTTTGGCATTACATTATACTTGCACTTGATGGTTCTTGGATTCTCCTTAGCGATGGCAGCAGCCAAATCCTTGTTATTGATGTGCTCTGCGAGTGCAGCCACAGGGAAGTGGGTCATTGTCATGGTGCTGTCGCCGTACATGCTGATGCTGCAAGATGATGCAACGGAGTCAACCTGATTTTTTACGTTGGCATCATTCTTTTTTTCGTAGAGAATGGTCATGTTGTTATATGAACCTAATGACATGGCCTGCTGGTAGCTCTTCTGCTGCTCAAGGGTCAGGAAGTTCATACCACTGTCACCGTCTGTGTTACAAGAGGTGAATGACATAGCTGCAAAGAGTACAGCCAAGATTGAGAATAATGTAATTTTCTTCATTGTCTTATGAAATTTTATTTTGTCTTTTGTTATTGTTATTTTTGTCTTATGAAATTTTATTTTATTCTAATTTTTTGTTTCTATGTGGGAATCTTTCCGGCACCTTTGGGTATCCGAGGGCATTTTTGCCCTACGTTCCATTATATAAAACGCAGAACAGCAAGAATCTTGCATCTGTTTTTGGTTAATGAGAGTTAAAAGAATCCGCTTTCCAAACCCACATACGAAAAAAGGACTTCCCTTAACGGAAAGTCCTTTTCTGAGACTGTGACTCGCATGGGGCTCGAACCCATGACCCCAACATTAAAAGTGTTGTGCTCTACCAGCTGAGCTAGCGAGTCAATCTCTAACTTTATGTTCAAAAGCGAGTGCAAAGGTACGACTATTTTTTGAAATCACCAAATATTTAGTCGTTTTTTTATTGTTTTTCTTCTATTTTACCCGTTTCAGTGGCAGTTTCCGGTGGATCCTGCCCTAAATTCTCTTCATATTGTGGCTTTTCTCTTGTTACATACCGCTGCCAATAAGCTATGAGAAGGGTGGTGAGCGGAAGGGCAACAATCAGCCCCAGGAAGCCCAGCAGAGCACCCCATATCGAAAGACTCAGGAGCAGGATGGCTGGGTTCAAGCCCATCGCCTTGCCCATGATCTTCGGCGTAACCACCATATCCGTAATCACCTGAACTACGCAGAATACCAATACCGCCAGTCCGAAGACTACCCAGAAGTTCTGTCCCGTATCTGCCGCCTTGAGCATCGCCAGGAATGCCGTAGGAATGAGGGCAAAGGTATGAAAATATGGTACCAGATTCATGATGCCGATCAGGATGCCCAGACCTATCGCCATCGGGAAACCGATGATGGTGAAGCCGATGCAGAACATGATGCCCATACAGAGCGACACCATTCCCTGACCTCGGATATAGTTGTTGAGCTCGCGCTCTACATCCTTCATCAGTGCTGTCCAGAACGGACGGTTCTTCTTCGGGAAGATGCGCACCCAGTTGGCTGTCAGAGTTTCGTAATCGAGCAGGATGAAGAACATATATAATAAGGTAATCATGGATGCCACGATACTCATCAGTACGGTTGCCGTTTGGCTCACAACAGAGAATACCTTCGGCATCGTGGTCTTCAGGGCATCGCTGAAGTCTTTGCTCTTCAAGAATCGTTCTATGGTGGTCTGATTGTCCTGCAGCCACTCCTTGATCAGCATCGTGAGATTGTTGGTATGGGTGGTTTGATGAACCCATCGGGTCAACACTTCTCCCAGTTTGTCAAACTGGTCGATCATCGGCGGGATGATGAGCCAGACGACACCTCCCACGATGGCAATCGCTGCTCCCATCGCCAACAGGATGGAGATGGTACGGACCTTGACATGGAGTTTCTTCTCGATGAACTTCACGACGGGATAGAGCAGGTATGCGAAAAACCATGCTATAAAGAAAGGAAGCAGTACGCCACTCAGATAGTTGGTGATGTAGAGTACTGCGATGACGAGGGTAACAATACCAGCCCATCTGATGAACTTATCGAATGTAATCTCCTTACTCATTTACTTTGAACTTTGAATTTTGAACTTTGAACTTGGAACTTTGAACATTATGATTGGCAAAGCTGTTGAATTCTTCACTTTTCGTTCTTCACTCTTCGTTCTTCTATTTCTCCTGGCTGATGGCTTTCTGATAGCAGTCTCTGCAGAGTGGCTCGTATTCATCCTGCTCACCCAGGAGTACACGCTTGTCGTTTGCCACCAGTCGATGGCTGACGTATGCCAGTGCACCGCACTTCACGCAGATGGCATGCACCTTGGTCACCTCGTCGGCGATGGCACAGAGAGCCGGAATCGGACCGAAGGGAACCCCCTTGAAATCCATATCCAGACCCGCCACGATGACGCGTACGCCGCGGTTGGCGAGTTCGTTGCAGACCTCCACCAATCCATTGTCCAGGAACTGCGCCTCGTCGATACCGACCACGTCGATATCAGAAGCCAATAGCAATATCGATCCGGAAGAGTCAATAGGAGTCGATCGGATAGAGTTCTGGTCATGGCTCACTACATTGTCTTCGGAGTAGCGGGTATCCATCGCCGGCTTGAAGATTTCCACCTTCTGCCTGGCGAAGCTAGCACGCTTCATTCTTCGGATCAGTTCCTCGGTTTTTCCGGAGAACATCGATCCGCACACCACTTCAATTCTTCCGGGGCGGTGTGCCTCCCCATTCAGTATTTCAGTCATTTCGGGGACAAAATTACTAATAAGGTTTTAAAAAATGCAAAGATACGCAGTTTTTTTTTGCTATGAAAGATTAATTAACTACATTTGTACCCACTTATGGGCATATTATATATCGTACCGACTCCAGTAGGCAATATGGAGGACATGACAATGCGAGCCATCCGGGTCTTGAAAGAGGCAGATATGGTGCTCGCTGAGGACACTCGGACATCGAGCGTCCTGCTTAAGCATTTCGATATTAAAAATCGATTAGTGGCGCATCATAAGTTTAATGAGCATGGCACATCGGCTGGCATCGTAGAGCGATTGAAGGCTGGTGAGACTATCGCCTTGATCAGTGATGCAGGAACCCCAGGCATCAGCGACCCTGGTTTCTATCTGGCTCGTGAGGCTGCGAAAGCAGGCATCACCGTGCAGACTCTTCCGGGACCTACGGCTTGTATCCCAGCCATCGTGTCGTCCGGATTACCTTGCGACAGATTCTGCTTCGAGGGATTCATCCCGCAGAAGAAGGGCAGACAAACCTATCTGGAATCGCTCAAGGATGAGGTGCGTACCATGATCTTCTACGAGTCACCCTATAGAGTGGTGAAGACCTTGCTGCAGTTTGCCGAGGTTTTTGGAGAAGACAGACAGGTGAGCTGCTGCCGTGAAATCTCGAAGCTGCATGAGGAAAGTGTGCGTGGAAGCCTTGCCGAGGTAATCGCTCACTTTCAGGAAACAGAGCCGCGCGGTGAGTTCGTCATCGTACTGGCGGGTAAGGATCCCAAGCGACTGAAGGAGGAATTGAAGGAAAAGCGACGCGAAGAGCGTAAGAATAATAAATAAAAAGTATTAATCATAAAATTAACAAAAAGGAGAAGGATTATGAAAAAGCTATTAATGATGGCATGCCTCGCAGCCTTTGTTTTAACTGGATGTAACAACGGTAAGAACAATGCCGCTAATAATGCGGCTCAATCAGATTCGCTCAACAGCATCATTGCGCAGAAGGATAGCGAACTGAATGATATGCTGGGCACTCTGAATGAGATTGAGGATGGTCTCAACCAGATTAATGAGGCCGAGAACCGTGTGGTGCTCTTGAAGAATGGCGAGGGTGCCAGCAAGAGACAGAAACTCAAGGAGGATGTGCAGTTCATCGCTACTCGCATGAAGCAGAACAAGGAGCTCCTCGCTAAGTTGCAGAAGCAGTTGGCTAACAGCTCTATCCAGGGCGACCAGCTCAAGAAGACCATCGAGAACCTGCAGAAGCAGCTGGCTGAGAAGGAGAAGCAGCTCCAGGCACTTCGTGAGGAGTTGGATAGCAAGGATATCCACATTGCTGCTCTTGATGAGACGATCAACAACTTGAACACCAAGACAAGCGACCTTACCAAGGAAAGCAGTAAGAAGACTGAGGTGATCAATGCTCAGGATAAGCAGCTCAACACAGCATGGTATGTATTCGGTACCAAGAAGGAGCTGAAGAACCAGCACATCATGGAGGATGGCAAGGTGATGACCGGTAACTTCAATAAGGGCTACTTTACAAAGGTAGATATCCGTGAGCTTTCTGAGATCAAGCTCTACTCTAAGTCAGCTAAGTTGCTCACTACTCATCCTTCAAGCTCTTATACTCTGGTTCGTGATGCCAACAAGCAATATACGCTCCGCATCACCAACTCTCAGATCTTCTGGAGCACCAGCAAGTACCTGGTTGTTCTCGTGAAGTAACGGAGTATCAGGTAGAAACGAATGTTGATGCACTGAGACAGTGCATCAAGCTGAAAATATAAAAAGGATGATGCACTGAAACGGTGCATCATCTTTTTTTTGTGTGTGTAGTTTGAAACAGCCTTATCTTTTTCTGGCAAAGAATTGCTGCATGAGTGCGCGGCACTCATCTTCCAATA
>JAIINY010000300.1:0-3385 GCA_022741625.1 Prevotella sp.
CAGATTTCGCAGGATGCACGCTTCTTCACCTTGATGGTGCGGAAGTTCATCGTCTTGGCATCGAAGGTAAGCAGACGGTCGGTGAGCAGTTCGCCTACACCGAGGAAATACTTCAATGCCTCGGCTGCCTGGATGGTTCCGAGCATTCCGGCGATGGCACCCAGGACGCCTGCCTGACTACAGGTAGGAACGGCGCCTGCTGGAGGTGGTTCCTTGAAGAAGCAGCGGTAACATGCCGTGCCTGGGAGATGGGTAAAGGTCTGACCCTGGAATCTCAGGATGCCGCCATGCGAGAATGGCTTGCCCAGGCGCACACAGACATCATTGATGAGGAACTTCGCAGGGAAGTTGTCTGTGCCATCGATGATGAAATCCCATGGCTTGATGATTTCCTCGGCATTGTCTGAGGCGAGGAAGGTATGATAGGTTGTCACCTCCACATCCGGGTTGATGGCAATCATCTTCTCCTTGGCGCTTTCCACCTTAGGAGTATTCAAATCCTTGGTCTGGTGGATGACCTGTCGTTGCAGGTTACTGAGGTCAACCACATCGGCATCCACGATACCGATATGTCCCACGCCAGCCGCAGCGAGGTAGAGGGCAACTGGAGAACCCAAGCCTCCGGCACCAATGATGAGTACCTTGGCATTGAGGAGCTTTTCCTGTCCCTCGAGTCCTACATCCTGAAGGAGGATGTGGCGGCTGTATCTTTCTATCTGTTCTTCTGTTAAATCTATCATTTTTTCTTCTGATTTCTTTTATGGATGAATACTAGACTTATGATATGCGTCAACGATACAAAAACGTACATTAACGACAGACGTAATCTTATATATATTAACTATCCAATAAGCCTTTTATTGTATTTTATGTCTTTTTTCTTGAGAAAAAAAGTTACTTTATGTAGCAGTTTATGCTCATACAGCCGTATTTAGCAAGCACCGCCTCCCATGAAGTAGAGGAAATCTACACGGTCGCCATCCTTGAGCTGAATCTTGTCGTAGTCCTCTTTCTCGGCGAAATCTTCGTTCACCTGTATGGTTACCATCTCTGGCTGGAACACCTTGTTGATCTTGATGAGTTCTGCCAATGTCAAAGGAAGTGTTACTTCCTGCTTTTCGTCGTTTACAATAATCTGTGCCATAATCGTATTGTTTTATGTTGATATTCTAGCTGAATGCACCGTTGAGATATTCCTGTGTCAGTTCGTGCTTCGGATGATGGAAGACCTCTTCTGCACTACCTTCTTCGATGACCTCTCCAAGATACATGAAGATGACATGGTCGGCAATGCGGAGAGCCTGGCGGAGGGTGTGGGTTACCATCACGATGCTGTAATCCTTCTTCAGTTCCGTGAAGAGCTGCTCCACTTTCTTGCTGGAGATAGGATCGAGGGCGGAAGTGCTCTCATCGGCAAGGAGATAGCTTGGCTCTACGGCAAGACTGCGGGCGAGGCAGAGACGCTGCTGCTGACCACCGCTCAACTTGGAAGCCGGACTCTTCAGTCTATCCTTCACTTCCTCCCAAAGACCTACTGATTTCAGATAATGCTCTACGATATGGTCCAGCTTCTTCTTGTTTCTGATACCATGGATGCGGCAACCGTAAGCCACATTGTCGTAGATGCTCATAGGGAGAGGGCATGGGCGCTGAGGAACGAGGCCGATGTTGCGGCGTACTTCAGAGAGTTTGCTGCTGCTAGCCTTGAGGATATTGTTCTCACCCAGGTTTACTTCGCCATTCATCTTCAGACCTTCCACACGGTCGTTCAATCGGTTGAAGGTACGGAGAAGTGTAGATTTGCCGCAACCAGAAGGACCGATAATGCAGGTAATCTTGTTCTTTGGGATGCGAACGTTCACATCCTTCAGAATCTGTGCACCATTGATATAAACATTCAAGTTCTTGGTGTCGAGCTGTGTATGAGCCTCGTGAGCAAACATTGTATTCATGTCCTTATCTCCTATATTTTGTGATTCATACCCCTCTATATAATTAGGTGTAATCCTCCAAGTTAATACTTCTTGTTTTCTGAAGTTTGATACTTCATATTTTCGAGTGCAAAGGTACGGCGATTTTGGCTGCAAAACAATACCCCATGTAGGGTAATTGCATACCCTATGTGTGGTATATGAGAATGGTACGAACGTGGTATTGCTCCTTCTGGATAATCTTTATACCTTTGCAGCCAGTTAGTAATATATATAATAAGGTATAGATATGAGAAAGAGAATCATTGGAATCATAGTGATAGGAACTTCCTTACTGTTAGCGGGTTGCGGCAGCAGGGGAGAGGTGAAGCAGGATGCGGATGGCAAGAAGGTGCTGAGCGGGTACATCACACTTTCGGGTGCTTTTGCCCTCTATCCGTTGGCGATACAGTGGGCGGATGAGTTTCATCGGCTTCATCCCGATGTGGATATCGATATTTCGGCAGGTGGAGCCGGAAAGGGCATTACTGATGTGCTTGCCGACCAGGTGGATATTGCGATGGTGAGCCGCGAACTGAAACCGCAGGAGAAGGAGAAAGGGGCTTTGGCGTATGCCGTGGCGAAGGATGCCGTGGTGGCGACGATCAATGCCAATAACCCCGTATATCGCGAGTTGCTGAAGACAGGATTAAACCAGAAGCAGGCTACGGCAATCTGGGAAGGCAAGACGAAACTGAATGTCTATACCCGAAGTGATGCCTGTGGTGCCGCCGAAACCTGGGCTGCCTTTCTGGGCAAGAAGCAGGAAGACCTGAAGGGAACGGGCGTATTTGGAGATCCGGGTGTTGCCGAGACCCTGCAGAAGGATGTGAACGGCATCGGATTCAACAATATCGGTTATGCCTATAATGACAAGACGCATAAGCCTACGAAAGGTATCGCCATTGTTCCGATAGATGTAAATGGGAACGGGAAGCTGGATGAGGATGAGAAATTCTATGATACCCTTGATGAATTGATGGATGCCATCGCCAAAGGAAAATATCCGGCACCACCGGCTAGAAATCTCTATCTCATTACGGCAGGAAAGCCCAAGAACCCCGTGGTGGTAGAGTTCTTGAAATATGTAAGGACCAAAGGGCAGAGACTGAACGGTCCTGCGGGATTCGTACATATATAGAAAAAGGTCGCAAGCCATCATAGCTTGCGACCTTTGATATTCTTTTCTGAATTTCCGAATTATAAATTCCCGAATCAGGAAGTATAATTCTCGAATTCTCAAATTCTTGATTTACTCGATAACTACGAGTGCATCCTCTTCGAGCACAGCCTGACCAGGCTTTACGCAGATAGCTGTAACCTTGCCATCCTTCTCAGCCTCGATGTTGTTCTGCATCTTCATAGCCTCGAGAACGACAACTGTATCACCTGCCTTCACCTCCTGACCAACAGCT
>JAIINY010000301.1:0-3351 GCA_022741625.1 Prevotella sp.
GTGCTGTGCTCGTCATCAATGTTGCTCTTCTCTACCTGTGATTTGAAATTGGGGTCGAAATTTTTCTTCTTCCAATAGGTTGTATAGCGATTTTCTGATATGACATCAAGATATCTCGCCTTATACATCAAGGCATCAACGGATATTCCAAATTCTGATTGAAGGTTTTTCAACTCAACTAAAGCTATGTCGTGGCGTTTTTCGCCAATAGACTGAAGGAAAGTTTGTCTTGGCATCAACACATCATTGGCAAATATATTGCAGTATTGTTCTTCCACCTTTTCATCCATGTCTTCTGGAAAATGAAGCAATGCATGACCTAATTCATGGAGCGCAGAGAAACGTTTACGTTCGGTGCTCATCTGTTTGTTAATGACAATGACAGGAGTTCCATTTTCCAATGTGCCATTGAGACCAGAGAAAGCGTCAGAAGCTTCTACTTCTACCACAATGATACCATTGGTCTCTAATATGTTGATGACGTTTGTAATGGCGGCATTGCCAATATTCCAATCGGTGCGTAGCTTAGTTGCTGCACAAAAAACATCATTTGAAGACTTAACTTGGCAAGTAAAGGAGGAAGCCTCAAAATGTCTTTCGATGCCACAAATATCTTCTATTTCATTGATGCGTTCAATGGTATCTTCCACCATGAGATTGATGGATTTCTCTTCCTTAGCACTCAGGCGAGTTAGTTTGCGGTAATGAACATTATTGAGAGCTGAACGATTTTCACGAAACAGATAGTCGGGGGAAATGTTCAGGGCTTTGCATAATGCGATGAGAATGGTACTGTCTGGCATACTCTCGCCTCGTTCGTATTTGGACACGGATTGTTTGGTGACAATATCATTCATCATCACGCAGAGTTGTTGCATGGACAAGCCTCGCATCAGACGTGCGTTGCGCAGTCGCTTAGAAAATATATCTTTCTGTTCCATAATTAATCTTTTAATCTTTTGGTTGACAAAGATAATGAGATTAATTGGAATAGTCAACCGATACGGCGAAATTATAACAATATTTAATTTTAATTTGAAAATATGAACGTAATCAAGATGGATATTAGCAAAAACATATGAACACAAACACTCAAATAGACAAGATAGATAAAGTACTCTCGAAAATATCGGGCAAAGAGATGAAAGCCTTTGTGTGGCAGTATGCAACCACGCATGAGGACTTTGCTACCGCTTTGGTGGAAAAATATTGGAAGCCAGAGCGTGGTAATTATAAGGAGCTGGTGGAGGCTTGCTTTGCCCATGCTGGTGTGCTGGGCAAGCGATTCGGTTACCCCCAATTGGACTGGAGAAAGATCGAGCAAGACCTGGCTGCAATGGTTAGAAAAGCCAAGAGCATGAAGAAGAAAGGAAATCTGATTGATGCAGCCTTGATTGCTGGATATGTGATGACCATCACTTGCAGAGAGTTCAAGCACGACCATCTGGCTTACACTCCTGCTAGGTATGATGTTTGGGCAGAAGAAAACAAGGTTTTGCAGGACATTGTCACCCAGTCGGCAGACATGGTGAGGGAGTTGCTGATCAAGAGTAATGAGATAGAGGAGGATTCCCGTTTGGGTATGCTTGGAGAGATAGCAGAGCAATGTGAGGAAATTGGTGACAACTATTTCATGCGCTTAGAGTGGTTTGTGGATGAAGCGATGCCCTTGCTTTGCGGTGATGACGAAAAGGCGTATCTGGCTCATATCAGCAAGCGGTTGAAAAACAAGAAAGAGAAATACTTCCACTATCGCTATTACATTCAAAAGGCGGATTACTGGGCAGCACATGGTAAGCGTGAGAAGGCAGAGAAGCTGATGTGGGAGAAACGGGATGACGAGAATATCCGTGACCATTATATCGACTGCCTCATAGAATGGGGTGAGTATAGGAAGGCAGTAGAGGTGATAGACGATGACAAGGATGACTTTCACTCCTACTCCAAGAAATGGGAGGATAAAGTGGTGAAGGCATTGAAACTGTCTGGTGATAAGGAATGGCTGATAGAAGAGTGCAAGAAACGATTTATCGTCAGTGGCTATCGAATCAAATATTACGAGGCTCTGAAAGAGGTGATAGACAAAAATGATTGGGCAGCCTTCTTTGATGAACTGTGGAAAATGCCCGATTGGGAGCATGACTATGAGGATGCTGAAGCCCAGATTCTCATCAAAGAGAAAAGGTTTGATCTGCTCAAGGATATGTTTGTGCATAAGGATTGGAACCTATGGGAGATTTATCCTAAATATATCAAATATGTACCCAAGCAAGACCATGCCTTTGTGGGCGAGATCCTTTTCAAGGACATCAAGAGATTGGCTCTGCTCAAGGAAAAGTCAAAGGAGTTCAACTGGCTATTGGGAGAAATAGAGCACGTAATGAGAAAGTCTGCTGCCGTGGATAAGATTATCAAAGACGGTATTAGACAGCTTATTGCGGATTATCCCGACAAATATTATTTCAAGAGTTATTTGGGAAGCATCCTATAGTCATGTTAAGTATTGAATGTTAAGTGTTGATTTTTGAAGACTAATTATTGAAGAAATAATTTCTTTAGAATGAAGAAAATAGAACTTTTTGATTACCAAGAGGATATGAAATCACGGATAGAGAAGGCTTTGTGCCTTCACCGTTCCGTGATGGCACAGATGCCTACGGGAACAGGTAAGACCTATCTGCTTACAGCAGTCATAGGCTCTTTCGTGAGAGCTAATTCTAAGGCGAAAGTATGGATTGTTGCCCATAGAAGGGAGCTGGTATCCCAGATTGATGAAACCGTAAGGAAGTTCCATTCATATTCCTCAGCTACCTCTTCTCTGTTGTCTTCCGTCAAGGCGATGTCTATCCAGTGGCTGATGAGACATTATGACGAGATAGAGGAAGAGCCTGGACTGATTGTGATTGACGAGGCACACCATGCGCTTGCCAAAACTTACAAGGAGATGTGGGAGAGATTCCCGAAGGCTAAGTTTCTGGGATTGACGGCTACACCTTGCCGATTGAACGGTAAGGGTTTCATAGACCTGTTTGATGTGATGGTGCAGTCGTGGGGTGTTCCTGAGTTTATCAGCAAGGGAAGATTGGCGACATACGATTTCGTGAGCATCAAGTCGGATGGTGTGACGCAACGGCTCATTGACTCCTTGCAGAAGCGAGGAGCAGATGGTGACTACCAGAATAAGGAAATGGATATGTTGCTGAATAAGAAGCCGAGCATCGAAAGGCTCTATCGGAGTTTGGAAGAATTTGGTAAGGACAGAAAGGGCATCGTGTATGCTATCAATATCAGTCATGCTAATGCTATTGCCGAGTTCTACAGAGAACACGGCATAGCGGCTGTTGCTATTGA
>JAIINY010000302.1:0-3294 GCA_022741625.1 Prevotella sp.
ACGATACGCAACTTAGGATACAGTGACTTAATCATCTGTAGGTTACCATTTCCTACGCCATAGAACATCACTGGATCTATATCTTCGAGTATAATATGTTTCTCTATCAAAATATTTATATTTCTTATTGGTTTGCAACCTTAATGTTCTAAATAATGTTATATAACGCTGCAAAATTACTACTTTTCTGTGAATTGAGCAAATATTTCAATACTTTTTGTTACCTTTGCAGGAAATTTTTAGTTATGAAGATTAGTAAGAATAGATATTTGCAAGGTTTTTTGGTAGTCGTGCTGCTGCTGGCACTGGTCCGTGTTATTTTTCCTAGTGTGGCTGAGCCTAGGTTGACGGCTCGTTCTGATGGAAAAGACAGTACGGCAATCGATTCATTAAGAGGAGATTCTGATGGTTCTGCCCTGGTGGCTTCAGCTGGTGCTCAGGATGTCGTTTCCGGTGATGCTTCTTCTTCTGAAGCTGCGGATTTGAAGAAGGATGAACTGTCGGTAACTCCTGATACAGCCTCTGATGGCAGATTTTCGATATTTTTCGATAAGAATGGCAAGGAGGTGAAGCATCGCATTTTCTCGGTGCCTCATTTCGGAAATACCTTCCCTGATCAGCAGGATGTACAGATTGTGGCTGCCAGCAGGCATGGCGTGGCTCCGGTTCAGAACCGTGAGGAGGCTGAGCATAGCAAGGGTAAACTGGTGTATGTGGGCAGCAACCCTTTCTTTTATGTGGATAAGCTGAACAACAGTATTCCTTATCTGGTGCCTAGGGCTTCGGTATTATTACAGGATATCGGTCGGGCATATTTTGATTCGCTGCAGATCAAGGGCATTCCTTTGCATAAGATCATTGTTACCAGTATCTTGCGTACAAAGGATGATGTGTCGAAACTGAGAACCCGAAACGGCAATGCTACCGAGAATTCGTGCCATCTCTATGGTACTACCTTCGATGTCTGCTACAACCGGTATAAGCAGATTCAGACGGAGAAACAACCTCGCCGCCAGGTGCAGAATGATACCCTGAAGTGGGTTTTCAGCGAGGTGTTGAGGGATTTCCGCAATAAGAACCGCTGTTATATCAAATACGAGGTGCACCAGGGTTGCTTCCATATCACCGTAAGATAAGGTTATTACCATAAGATTAATCTTTTATGGCAAAAAAACAAAAAAGCTAGCAGATTTTTCCTGCTAGCTTTTTTCGTTCTTTTATTTAGCTCTTTTCCTGAATCTTCTGCAGGTCGGCTTCTTCGCCTACCAGCCAGATGATGTCGCCCTTTTCGAAAACGCGGGAAGGGAGAATGTGGGTAAGGTTCTCCTGGCCCTCTTCCAATCCTACAACCATACAGTTGTACTTGTTGCGGATTCCGCTCTCTTCCAGCGTCTTGCCAAGAAATTCGCTGCCGCCGCTGATGATGAGCTGGCGGAGCTTCATCTCCCGCTTCTCTATCTCCAGGTCTTCCGGGGCGAGTTCGGTGGTGAGCGCCTGGGCAAACTTGTGTACCTGGTCGTCGTTACCGATGATCTGAAGCTTGTCGCCAGGGAATATCACGGTGTCGCCATTCGGGATGTTCAGGCGCTGCGACCCCCTTCGGATGCTGCTCATATCGATGCCGAAACGCTGGCGGAGATGCAGTTCCTTCAGTGATTTGCCACACCAGATGCTGTCTTCCGGTACCTCGATTTCACTGATATGGATATCTCTATCCAGCAGATGACCCTCGTAGAGCGGGCGCTTTTCGCCGTTCACCTGTGCGGCAATATCGCGCGAACGCAGGTTGTGCAGGAAGAGGCGCTCCATCACGATGCTTCGTTTCTTGATGCGGCGCGACCCCAACATCAGCAGTACGATCACGGCTCCGATGCATACCATCAGGGCATTGGTGAATCGGGACAGATAGTTGATGATATAGAAGATGAAGCCCAGGGCAATGACGTATCTCACGAATATCGTGAAGAGCAGCGGGATGCGGTTGATGCTGCTCTCCACCCACAGTCGCTTCCATTCCGGGCTGTGATTCTTCTTCATCACGATGGCTCGCAGGAAAGGCGATATGAGTACGATGGTGAGCAGACCCGTGATGGCGTTGGCATACCAGTGAAGATTCCAGCCTGGCAGCATATTGCGCATCAGAGGCAGGACGAAGGTGAACATCATCGCTATCGCCGCAGCCGAAAGGATGGAGTATGCCACGGTATTGATGACCATCTGCCGAATCAGCGATTTCCACTTACTCTGCTGTTGGGTAGAGGGGCGGCTCATCGCAAAATGGTTCAGGATATTGATGAATTTGCTAGGCAGATGCTTCTCCATCAGCTGATAGGAAGGCTGCGCCAGACGGATCATGTAAGGGGTGAGGAAGGTGGTGATGACTGAAACTGCCACCACTACCGGATAGAGGAAGTTGCTGATAACTCCCAGCGACAATCCCAGTGAGGCGATGATGAAGGAGAACTCGCCAATCTGCGCCATCGAGAATCCGCAGCGCATCGCCGACTTCAATGATTCGCCGCCCAGCATGAATCCGAAGGTTCCCAATGTTGCCTGTCCTATCAGGATGGCTGCTACGAGCGCGAGGATAGGAATGGCATATTCTACCAGGATATTGGGATCTACCAGCATACCTACCGATACGAAGAAGATGGCTCCGAAGAGATTCTTTACCGGTTCTACCAGCTTGATAATCTTCTCTGCCTCAATGGTTTCTGCCAGGATGCTACCCATGACGAAGGCTCCGAAAGCGCTCGAAAAACCTACCTTGGTAGATAATACCGCCATGCCGCAGCACAGTCCCAGGGAAACGATGAGCAGGGTTTCGCCATTGATGAACTTCCTGACCGAGCGCAGGAAGAGCGGGATGGCAAAGATGCCCACGATGAACCATAATACCAGGAAGAAGCCAATCCTCAGTACCGATGCAAACATCTGTTCGCCATCCGGATTGTTGCCTCCGGCGATGGCGGAAAGCATCACCATCATCACGATGGCAAGAATATCTTCCAGGATGAGCACGCTCATCACCATGGAGGCAAACTTCTGCTGCCGCAGTCCCATATCGTCGAAAGCCTTATATATAATAGTGGTGGAACTCATGGCGAGCATACCACCCAGGAAGATGCAGTCCATCCTGCCCCAGTCGAAGCTGTGACCCACGCTGATGCCCAGCATCATCATGGAAAAGACGATGACGATGCAGGCGATGATGGGCGAGGCTCCCATCTTCACGATTTTCTTGAAGGAGAAATCGAGACCGAGCGAAAAGAGGGTGAAGATGACACCGATGTC
>JAIINY010000025.1:0-18920 GCA_022741625.1 Prevotella sp.
TCTTCCTTCTGGCGAAGCATGTTCTTCAACTCCAGGTCTTCGATAGCCTTGATAGCCTTGCCGTAATCGGCATCCACCTCTTCCTCAGTTACCATTTCATCCTTATAGAAATCGAAGGCAAGCTTCAATTCATCGGCATAAAGGCGCACGGTCTTATAGCCATCAAGCCATTTCTGGATGCTCTTCACCTTCTTCATCTGCTCCTGCGCATACTTTGGATCTTCCCAAAAGTCAGGAGCCTGGGTGCGGAGCTGCTCCTCCTCGAATTCTACTTTCTTCTGGTCGATATTGAGATAATGATGGAGAGCATCGGCTCTGTCCATCACATCTTTCAACTGGTCAGCTGTAATCATTAACTTTGAATTTTAAAGTAAAACCATTATTCTTCATACATCTTGTCAATCTCCGCCTTGTAGTTTTTGTTGATGATAGGACGGCGAATCTTCAAGGTATTGGTCAGCTCGCCCGACTCCATAGAGAAGTGGTGAGCCAGGAGGGTGATACGCTTGATCTGCTCATAATAAGCCAAGTGCTGCTGAAGAATCTGGATGCGGTCCATCAACATCTTCTGCACCTTCTCGTTGGCACACAGGTCCTCACGGCAGGCGAAGGCGATGTGATGCTCACGAGCCCAATCCTCTACGAGGCGGAACTCAGGTACAACGAGGGCTGATACGAACTTGCGCTGGTCGGCGATGACTGCTACCTGATCGATGAACTTATCCACCAGGAGCAACGACTCCACCTGCTGCGGAGCGATATATTTACCATTCGAAGTCTTGAACAGGTCCTTGATACGCTCGGTGAGATAAAGCTCGCCATCCTTCAGATAACCCGCATCACCAGTATGGAAGAATCCATCCTTATCGAATGCCTTGGCATTGGTGGTATCGCGATGATAATATCCAGGAGTAATGGTAGGTCCCTTGAGGAGCACCTCGTTATCCTCACCGATCTTGACCTGGATGCAGGAGATAGGACGACCCACAGAACCCAGACTGTGCTTCTTGTCGAGATGATCACAAGATACGGTGGCAAGACTCTCTGTCAAGCCATAACCCACTACCATATTGATACCGATGGAATGTACGAACGCCTCCACTTCCGGACTTACATACGCACCAGCCGTAGGGAAGATATTAGGATTATCCAAGCCCAACTGCTTGCGTACGATGCTCAAAATGGTCTTGTTGATAATCTTATACTCCAACTCCAGAGCCAAAGGAGGACGCTTGCAGTTGGCTATATACTCGACATTGCGCTTCTTACCCACTGCCAGAGCATGGTAGAAGAGCTTCTTCTGGATAGGACCGGCATCATCCATCTTAGCCTTCACTGCGATATACACCTTCTCCCAGAAACGAGGCACACTACTCATACAGGTAGGATGCATCTCGCGCATACTTTCCTGAATCTCCTGTGGATAGGTATTGATGATGAGCTGGGCACCCTCACTCAAGCAGAGATATGCCCATCCACGCTCAAAGATATGGGTGAATGGAAGGAAATCTATGACACGATCCTTTTCGGTAACAGGAATGCACTCATTGTTTGCCTTCAAAGCAGCATAATACTGGCTATAGGTCAGCATCACGCCCTTGCTATCTCCAGTTGTTCCACTGGTATAGAGGATATTAGCCAAGTCGTCCATACTTGCCTGCTTGTAGAGTTCCTCTACCTCCGTCTGACGAGGAAGATTCTCACCCAACTTCAGAAAGTCCTTGAAATAGAGGGCTGCAGGGTCGTGTGTACTGATGCGCACACTGGAATCGAAGATGATGATGCGCTCCAGGGATGGGCAGAGGGCAAAGATACGATGTGCCTTGTCATACTGCTCCTGTTCGCCAACAAAGAGAAAGCGAATCTGGGCATCATTAATCATATATTGAATCTGCTGCTCACTGCTGTTGGCATAGAAAGGAACGGAGGTTACTCTGATACCGTATGCACCAAAATCGGTGTACAGATAATGCACACAGTTCTGTGAGAAGACAGCGATTTTGTCTTGTGGTTTAGCCCCAAGATTGAGGAGGGCATTGCTCACTTGTTTCACTCTTAGGGAAAACTGATTGAATGAAACCGTTTGCCACTGGTCACTACCAAACTTCCTGAAGGTAAGCGCAGGCTTATCTCCCCACTTCTTAGCAAGGTCATGAACCAGAACCGAAAGATGACTATTAATTTGCATAAGCTTAGTATTATAATATTGGTGCAAAGATAATAGAATTTGTTAAGAACACAAAATAAAATGTTGGTTTTTCCACTTTATATGCTCTTTTTTTCGTAACTTTGCCCCAAAATCAAAAAATAGAGAGATTATGATGACACAGGAACAATATGTTAGCGATGCGGTGCAACTGCTCAAAAAGCTGATTGCCACCCCATCGGTAAGCCGCAGCGAAAAAGATGCTGCCGACATCATGGAGCAGACCATCCGCAGCTATGGTTTCGAACCGCAGCGCGAGGCAAACAACCTCTGGATTATCGACCCTCACTACGATGAGAGCCGTCCTACCTTGCTGCTCAATGCCCATATCGACACCGTGAAGCCCGTGGCTTCGTGGAGTCGCGATCCTTTTTCTCCAGATGTAGAAGATGGCGTGCTTTATGGACTGGGTAGTAACGACTGCGGTGGCGGATTGTGCTCTCTTCTTCAGATTTTCCGAATGCTGACGGAGAAGCCGCAGAGCTACAACCTGATTTATCTGGCTTCCGCCGAAGAAGAGGTTTCGGGAAAGGATGGCATCACACGTGCCCTACCCTTGCTTCCACACATCGATCTTGCCATTGTGGGAGAACCTACAGGCATGAATCCTGCCGTAGCCGAAAAGGGACTGATGGTGCTGGATGTGATTGCTCATGGCAAGAGTGGCCATGCGGCAAGAAACGAAGGAGTGAATGCAATCTACGAGGCACTGGATGACATACGCTGGATTCGTGATTACAAATTCGAGAAGGTAAGCGAATTTCTGGGTCCTACCAAGATGACGCTCACCGTGGTGAATGCCGGAACCCAGCATAATGTGATTCCGGACAAGTGCACGATGCTTGTGGATATCCGAACCAACGAGTTTTACGACAACGAGGAGGTTTACGAGTTTATCCGCCAGCACCTCAAGAGCGAGGTAAAGGCACACAGTTTCCGCCTGAAATCATCACGTATCGACCCGGAGCATCCTCTTATCAGGAAATGTATAGCTATGGGTATGAAGCCATTCGGCAGTCCTACCCTCAGCGATCAGGCATTGATGCATTTCCCATCCTTCAAGCTGGGGCCGGGCGAATCTTCCCGCTCCCATTCTGCCAACGAGTTTATCCGCTTCAGCGAAATACGCGATGCCATTGCAAAATACGAAACCCTCTTAGATGGCGCTGCCATCTAAGAGGGTTTCCTCTATCTGTCTATACAGTTAACCTTGATAACTCCTGTATTTTATCTTCCCAGCCAAGCCTCAGGATTGAGTTTTGCCGTCTCCTTGCGAAGCTGGAACTGGAGGATGTTATCAGAGCCTACACTACCCAAAGCCTGACGGGTACTAACCTTCTGCCCCTTATGTACGCTGACCGATTTCAAGTTGCAATATACCGAGATGTAGGCACCATGGCGAACCAGGACATTCCACATACCACCATATCCGAAGACGGCACTCACCTCACCATCGTAGATGCTGCGAGCCACACAACCCGGCTTACCCTGGATGTTGATACCCTTGTTATCAAGCCTAACACCCTTCAAACCCTGCACGTTATACTGACCGAAATGGCTCACGATGCGATAACCGCCGCTGATAGGCATAGGCAATCTGCCACGGTTTGCCTCGAATCCTCCACTCAACATTCTATCTACCGAACTCAAGGTTGCCGCTTCCTGCGCCTCCTTCTTGGCAGCAGCAATCTCACGGGCCTGACGCTCCTCATCCGCCTTGGCTTTCAGCTCAGCAGCCTTGCGGTCAGCTTCCGCCTTCTTAGCCGCCTGTTCGGCAGCAGCTTCACGAGCCGCCTGTTCTGCGGCAGCACGCTGAGCAGCTTCAGCAGCAGCACGGGCCTTAGCCTGCGCCTTTGCTTTAGCCTTCGCCTCAGCCTGGGCAGCAGCTTCTTCCTGCGCCTTTCTAGCAGCCTCGGCAGCAGCACGAGCCTCCTCGGCAGCCTTTCTTCTTGCAGCCTCTGCAGCTGCCTCACGAGCCTTCGCCTCAGCAATACGACGTGCATTCTCCCTGGCAGCAGCCTCAGCAGCAGCTTTCTTACGCGCCAGTTCCTCTGCACGCTTCTTGGCAGCAGCGGCCGCGGCAGCCTTGCGCTTAGCCTCGGCAGCAGCACGGGCACGAGCCTTGGCTACTTCCTGCTGAATCAAGCGGTCAATCTGAGCATTGATGGCTGCATTCTTCTGGCGCTGGTCGGCGATGACAGCCTGAATGGTCTTCTGCTGCTTCTGCAGTCCGTGTACCATCTCCTGCTGCTGGGTCTGCTTGCCTTCGAGCACGGTCTTCTCCTGCTTGCCCTTATATAATAAGGTATTCTTATGCCCCTTTACATTCTGCAACTGCTTGTGCTTATCGTTCACCTGCTGCTGCTTAGCCTTTACAGCCTCGCCCTGCACCTTCTGGTAAGAAGAGTACTGGCGGATGAACGAGAGACGGCGGTACATCTGGGTCAGGTTCTTGGCACTGAAGATAAACATCAGCCTGTCCTGCACCGTATGATGCCGGCTCATATATCGCATAGAACGGATATACTTGTTCTTTCTATCCTGCAACTGCTGCTGAAGGGTCTTCAACTGCGCCTGCAGGATACCGATGTTTCCATTAATATGATGAATATCCTTCTCGATACCTTCAATTTTCTTCTGACTCTGGTCTATTTCGCCATTCAGCGCCATCAGGTCTTCCAGACGTTTTTTCACGTCAGCCTTGTTCTTGCGCAAAGCCTGCTCCTGCTCCCTGATTCTTCGCTGGATATCGGCACGCTGCCCCTGCAATCCTCTGATAGAAGCATTGCTATAGGTAGCAGCACGGCGTTCTGCCTTGGTAGGTGCCTTGGCACGGCGAGCCGCCGGTTTTCTTTGAGCCTGATGCTTACGATTGGCAACAGCGGTTTTCTTCACCGGCTTTTTATGCACCGTTTTCTGCGCATAGGGAGCAAGCGAGAACATGATTGCCAATAGGAAAAATATAATTCGCTTCATTATTCAATACATGATTTCATTGTTTTCTTTCGCGACAAGCACTACATATTCATCAGTTTGCCGAGTACATCCTCTGGAGCCACCTTCTTGTACTTGTCAGACACTTCGGTCTGTGCCTCCCATTTACTGTCGGTCTTAACGCTCTTCATATCGATATTGATCTTCACTACCTGAGGCTTGTTGTTCACCATAGCAGAGAGCGTAAGATTCTGGGTAGCGGGGAACATCTTCACGCCCACGCTCTTGAAATTGCTGTACTTCAGATTGAGCTTGGCTGCGCTGGTGCTTCTGTCCTGATACACCACATTGGCCTCGGTGATTCTGCCCGAATTGCGGTTGGCTGTCCAGGTATAGTTCAGTTTGCCATATTGCAGAGCCACAGGTACATTCTCACCTACAGCATCCAGGTTGGCAGAGAATTTCTTCAGGTCTGCATCTGTCACCTTCTTGGTTCCAGGCACGAGCAACTGGTTCCAGAAGAGCGCCTGGAGAGAATAGAAGTTTACGCCCTGCTTCTTCAGGAAATCCACCTGGGTATAATCTGCCTTGATGTATTCCTTGTGAAGGCGGTCGATGATCAGTACATAGTTAGGGGTAAATTCCAGTCTTCCCACTTCTGTACCCAGGATAGGGATGAAGAGCTGGATGCGGATTACCTCATCCTTGCGCATACTCAACTTGCCCGGCACGGTGATGTCCTTATCTGCAGCCTGCAGATTGAAATTCATATTGCCCACAATATTATTGGTATAAACCTGATTATCTGATACTTTCTGAACGAAAGCCAGATTCCTGAGCGCAGCCGACTGCTCCGCCTTTGTCTCGGTCTTCTTATCATTGGCATTCACCTTTCCAGCTCCTTCCATCTTCTTGGTAGTGCCGCAGGAAGCCATCAGCAGGAGTGCCGCAGCAGCTACTGCCATATTCATCTTCTTCATATTCATTACTTCTTTTTACCTTTCTTATTCTTTTTACCCGCAGACTTGCCTGCCACTTTCGATTTCTTGAGCTCAGCAGCTGCAGGGTTCTTCTTTCGTTGGAATTCTTCCTCGGAAATATATTGCTTATTTTCTATCTTCCATTTCAGAATTTCGGTCTGATGATCGTCATCCAAGGCCTGTTTCCAATAGCCGACAGCCTCATTCACCATACCGTTCATGGCGTAAATATCGCCGGCGTGCTCCAATACCGTACTGTTATTCTCGGTAGAATCCCGGTTCTTGAGAGCCGCATCGATATAGGTCTTGGCATCTACATAACGCTCTTCCATAAACAGAATCCAGGCGTAGGTATCAAGATAGGTACCATTGTTCGGTTCCAGTTTGATGGTCTTGTAGCTCATCGCCTCAGCCTTGTGCAGATCCTTGCCTTCCTCGCTCAGATAATAGGCGTAGTTGTTGAGCGCCATTACGTTGTCGGCTTTCCACTGCAGGCAGGAATCATAGGCAGCAAAGGCTGCATCCTTCTGATTCTTCTGATGCAGGATGTCGCCCATCACGGCATAGAGATCAGAAACCAGGTCGTTGGCAGAGAGTTTATTCACCTGAGCTACACCCAGCCGGAACTCATTGAGTGCCGCATCTTCGTCCTTATTCTGATAGTAAGCCATACCTCCGAAATAATAGAAGATCATCTCTTCCGGATTGTATTGGTGGGCAGCCTTCGCCTGCTCGATCACCTCATGATATTTCTTCTGATTCCAGAGCAGCTGAATGGTCTGGATGCGCGCATTGGCATTGTCAGGAGCGATATCAAGCACCTTTTTGAAGGCTGAAATCACGGAGTCGGTCGGCATCTTCTTCAAACTCATATAGGCGGCACGCACCTCGGCTATTTCAGAAGACGGCTGTGGCACATTGAGCACCTTATCGAAGAGGGCGATGACCTTGGTAGAGTCGCCGCCTTCGGTTTCATTGTTCTGGATGAAGGAACGGAACATCATGATCTTGGTCTGGGTATCCGTCTTCTGACTCATCAGAATCTTATCGAGCATGCCATTCGCCAGATCCGCCTGCTTGGTGGCATTGTAATAATCATAGAGCGACATCTGGGCGTAGGAATTATCCGGCTCTTCCTTCAGCACATCAGTGAAGTACTTGAACGCTTCCTTCTGACGGTCGTGCTGCATCAGCCAGTTGCCCAGCATGGTTTTATACTGCATGTCCAGAGGATGCTGTTCTACAAGCGACTTCAGTTCGTTATAGGCAGCCTTCTTGTCATCCATCATCTCATGGATACGCATCTTGGTGAGTGTAAACTGCTCGCTCTCACCTTCTTCGGTCTCCAGACGACTGACGGTATTGAGCATCATCTTGAAGTTCTTCTGCTGCTGATAGAGCTGCGCCAACACGCGGAGCACATCCGTATTGCTGTGATTCTTGGCATAGACAGCCTCGTAGGCATTGATGGCATCCTCGTATTTTCCCTTGCTGATATAGTATTGGGCGAGTCGCTCTGCAAAAATCAGGTTCTCAGGATCCTGCTCTATCGCCTTCTGCAATCGCAGAAGACCCAGCGAATCCTGCTTCATCTCGGTCAAATAGAGAGACAGATAATAATTTGCCGTAGCCGAGTTAGGATCGATGTTCCGGGCATGTTCGTAGAGATCGAAGGCGGCAGAATAATTGCCAGCTGCATGTTGGCGAGCCGCCTCGGTCAAGAAGTATTCATATCGCTTACGATTGTTTGGAGAAAGCGAATCCACCCTTACAGTCTGCAGTTGCTGTCCGGCAAGCTGCACCTTCTTTTTTCGGGCGAGCGAAGGCAAGGCTATGGCGCCGATGAGCACCACAGTCACCCAGACTCCCATGTTTCTTAAATCTATCTTCACTATCAAATCTTATCTAAAAATCCTTATCCTATTTTACGCCGGTATGGCCATAACCGCCTGCACCACGCTCAGTTTCATCCAGCTCCTCCACCTCGATGAAGTCGCACTGTTCGTACTTGGCAAGCACCATTTGTGCGATGCGCTCGCCATCATTGATGACGAAGTCTTGCTGTGAAAAGTTGATGAGCAGCACCATGATCTCGCCACGGTAATCGGCATCGATGGTACCCGGAGTATTGAGCACGGTGATGCCATGCTTCAAGGCGAGACCGCTGCGAGGACGGATCTGTGCCTCATAACCTACCGGCAAAGCCATAAACAGGCCTGTAGGAACGAGTCGGCGCTCCATAGGATGAAGCACGATAGGCTCTTCGATGTTTGCACGCAAATCCATGCCCGCACTCTGAGGTGTGGCAAACGCAGGGAGAGGCTGATGCCCCTTATTGATAATCTGTACTTTCAGCATAATTTTCTATTTTTCTGCAAAAATACTGCTTTTTAACCGAATAATCGCATTTTAGACGTGAAAATGATATAATTTATCCTTTTTTATTTTGATTTATCCTAACTTTCGTGTATTTTTGCACAATAGACAACATAAAAGACTCATAATACAGAAAGAATATGGAATGGACCCAACTCATATCTAACAAGCGCTTCGGACAGGAGCATAAACATGCCGAACGCCACGACGATCGCTCTGAATTCAAGCGCGATTACGACCGACTCATCTTCTCTTCGGCTTTCCGCCGGTTGCAGAACAAGACGCAGGTATTCCCGCTGCCGGGCAGCATCTTTGTACACAACCGTCTCACTCACAGCCTGGAAGTGGCAAGTGTGGGTATGTCGCTGGGCAACGATATCTCCCGCCACATCATCCAGAAGCGCCCGGATTTGAAGGATACGCTCTTCGAGGAAATCGGAACCATCGTGAGTGCAGCCTGCCTGGCGCACGATCTGGGCAATCCTCCCTTCGGTCATTCCGGAGAAAAAGCCATCCAGACTTTCTTCAGCGAGGGTGCCGGACAGGGATTGAAAGATGAAGTTTCTGCCGAGTTCTGGGACGACATCACCCATTTCGAGGGTAATGCCAACGGCTTCAGAATCCTGACGCATCAGTTTAAAGGTCGCCGCCAGGGTGGTTTCGTGATGACCTATCCTATGCTTGCAGCCATCGTGAAATATCCTTTTGCCAGCAGTCTGGCAGGGAAGCACGGCAAGTTTGGATTTTTTACTTCCGAAGCCGAATCTTACCAGAAGGTTGCAGAGGAGTTGGGAATCCTGAGAAAATCGAAACCGGGAGAGCCACTGGAATATTCCCGCCACCCGCTGGTGTATATGGTAGAAGCAGCTGATGACATCTGTTATGAGATTATGGACATCGAAGACTCCCACAAACTCAAGATCTTATCCTTCGAGGAGACTGCAAACTTACTGCTGGGATTCTTTGACGAGGAAACCCAGCAGAAGATTCGCCAGCGAATCCTGGATGAAGGGTTGACCGATGAAAACGAACAGGTAGTGTACATGCGTGCCTGCGTAATCGGAAAGCTTGAGAACGAATGCGTCAATGTTTTTCTGAATCACGAAGAGGAGATTCTTGCCGGCACTTTCGAGGGATGCCTCATCGAACATATCGCCGAACATCAGCGCCAAGCCTATCAGAAATGTACGCAGGTTTCCCGCAAGAAAATCTATGCCAGCAAACCGGTTCTCGACATCGAACTTTCGGGTTACAAGATCATGGCTACGCTGATGGAGGTCTTCATCGATGCCGCCGTGAATCCATCCCGCTTCTACTCCAAGCAACTCCTGAGAAGGGTAAGCAGCCAGTACGACATAGAGAACGAGAATCTAGAGGAGCGAATCATGGCGATATTGGATTACATCAGTGGTATGACGGATATCTATGCACTCGACATCTATCAGAAAATCAACGGAATAAGTCTGCCGATAGTATAGAAACAAAGCAGACATACGAAATCTGATGCTTACCAACAAAAAGCATTTTAGTTTCCCAATTCCAACTGATTCTTCACAAGATTATAGTATGCGCCTCGTTTGGCAGTCAACGATTCATGATTGCCAACCTCAACCACCTTGCCCTGATCTATGACTACGATTTGGTCGGCATTCTTCACTGTACTCAGGCGATGCGCTGCCACAACCACGGTTCTTCCATGGTAAAATTCATACAGATGGTGCATTATCTCCGATTCATTGGTTGTATCAAGGGCATTGGTTGCCTCATCGAAAAAGATATACTCCGGATTCTTATAAATGGCACGAGCTATAAGTAAGCGTTGGCGCTGACCCTGACTCACACCATTACCCTCCATACCTATTTTCGTATGATAACCCAGAGGCAACGTGCGGATAAAACCATCTACATTAGCCATCTTTGCCGCCTGATAAAGTCGAGTTTCATCCAGAGAATCGCTGTCAAGGGCAATATTGTGGGCAAAAGTATCACTGAAGATGAAACTCTCCTGCATCACAGATCCTGTCACGCTGCGCCAAAAATGAGGATTTATGGAAGTCAGCGGCAAATTACCCACCTTGATGCTTCCATGGTTAGGCTGATAAAAACCCTGTAGGAGCTTGATAAGCGTGGTCTTGCCACAGCCGCTCTCTCCCACAATCGCCGTCACCTTACGTTCTGGTATTTCCAGGCTGACGTCATTGAGGGCATAATTTCGCTCAGCACCATCATAGCTGAAGGTAACGTGCTCTACACGGATGGTCCTGTCCTCAGGCAGTTCGGTAACCTTGTCATCAAGGTCAGTATCCTCATCGGGCTGTGAATGAATCTCATTCAGTCGCTCCAGGCTGATTTTGGCATCCTGGACAGACTGGATGAAGCTGATGAAGTCGTTGATAGGAGCGGAAAGCTGACCGATGATATAGGTGAGAGACATCATCATACCCAGCGTCATATCGCCATGAATGACGTTACGGGCTGCAATGAACGTAATGAGAATATTGGTGGACTGGCTGAAGAAAACGGAACCAGACTGCTGAAACTGACCGATGGTCAACCCTTTCACGCTGATGCGAAAAAGCCTCATCTGCACACGCTCCCATTCCCAGCGCTTCTGACGCTCACAGTTGTTAAGCTTGATGTCCTGCATTCCCTGTATCAGCTGAATCATCTTGTTGCGTTCGGTAGCCGATTGGCTGAAGCGCTTATAGTCCAATTCACGGCGATACTTCATGAAGAATGCAACCCATAATATATATAAGGTGTTTCCCAGCAAAAACACACCAAGCACGAGAAGACTATAATAACCGAGCACAACTGAAAACACGACAAAGTTGGCAAGAGAAAAGATAAACCCCAGCGAGTTGCCCATCAGGAACGATTTTATGCGGGAATGATCTTCTATGCGCTGCATCAGGTCGCCAATCTTCTTTGTATCGAAGAAATGGAGCGGCATCTTCATCAGCTTGACCAGGAAGTCTGAAATCAGGGCAATGTCAATTCGGGTATTCACATGCAGCAATATCCAGCCCCGGATAAAGTTCACGCTGAGCTGGGCGATGAAAAGCACGAGCTGGGCGATGAGGATGAGCGTGACGAAGCCCAGGTTCTTTCCATTGATACCCCTGTCAACCAACGTCTGGGTCAGGAAAGGGAACACCAGCTGCAGCAAGCTGCCCAGCAACATCCCCAGCAGGAGAACCACAACTTGACGGCGGTAGGGTTTGAGATATTTGAAAAAGAACCCCAGACTCTGACTGTGGTTCTCGCACTCCTCCTTACGCTTGCCAAAGTTCACTCCCGGCACCATCAGCAATGCCATACCACAGTCCCGTCCCTGCACACTGGTGCTTAGCCAGCAGCGCATGAACTCCTCTTCAGTATAGCACAACTTCTGGGAAGCGGGATCTGCGATATAGAAGCGGTAGCGCCCGCTCCGGTTCTTCTTTACCTTATAGCAGACCACGAAATGGTTCTGGTTCCAGTGAAGGATGCAGGGCAGGGAGGCATCGTGGGCCAGCTGTTCCATAGTGATTTTCACTCCCAGCGTACGAAAGCCCAGATACTCGGCTGCCTCGCTGATGCCAAGCATCGATACACCGTTACGGGTGATGTGGCAATGATTGCGCAACATCTCTGCCGAATACTCCTTACCGTAATATTTCGCTATCATCCGCAATGAGGTGGAACCGCAGTCCATTTCGTCGAGTTGCTGATAATGGGGAAAGGTCTTAAAAAAACTCATTTCTTACAATATTCTATATGACGACTCAAGACACGTTATCACTGCAAGCCCATACGTTTCTGAATTTCTTCTTTGGAAGAAAACAATGTCGTATCTTTCACATAATAAGAAAACATTTTCTGCTGGTTGGAATTATGATATCCATTCAAGTCACGAGGATGTGAAAGATGGAACAAGCATCCCTTTGCATAACCGATTCTATAACCAAGATTTGCCCATCGTTCATAACGCTCCCAATCCTCAGGTCCCCATCCGTAAAAATTCAGATTCTCCATTCCAGATGCACGATAAGCTCTGGCATTTACTAAAAAAGCGCCACCTCGCACACCTGGACCATAAGGGGCAAACATCATCTTCTTAAAATCCTCCAACACGGCAACATCTCCATTTTCCAAATAAAATTCACGGATAAACTTGCTCGTATCTAAAAAAACGCCATCATACGGATAGCAAACTTCATATTTGCCGGAGCGCAAAGACACAAGGGCCTCATTAACCTGAGAGGGAGAAAAAATGACATCAGCATCCCAAACTGCAAGATAGTCGGATGTTGCATTCTTCGCCATCTGGTTAATATATTTCGTACGATAAAAAACAGGATCTGTATCAGGAACAAAGCTGTAAGCTACATCCTGCGGAAGTAAGGAACGTAAAATACCATTGTCATACCTATCTGCTTCCAGGACCATCAAATTCACATCAAAGTATCTATACAGATATCGAATTACTGCCAACACATTTTCTAATCTCACTAAAGAATCCACTCTTACTGGTATCAACACAGTAAGATCTCTCATTTCATATCTCATTTTGTCGTTTTAAATAGTCCAAAAACATTCTTATACCACAATATCCATCTAGAGAATAATAGTTAGAGAAAAACTCAGCATCTTTCTCTATTCTATCCCAAATCGAAGACTCGATTACTCTTTTTTCAAAATCATAGGAAGAATCCCTGACGGTAAAGCCCATCCACAAATTAAACTCTTTCAGTAACCATATTCCAATTACACCTGTCTGAGGCAGAATGTTCTTGTCGGCCAGTTCTTTTTCCAGGATATAGTTCATATCAACATTCTCAGCCAATCTGTCAGCAAAAGTGACCCATTCTTTGTCGTTGACAAACTTTCCAACGCAACGAGCCACCGTCATAAGTTGAAAGCGGTTGGCATGCAACACGGGAAAACTAGAAAACAGAAAAGGCTTAATCTCCTCAAATATATGCCCTATCCTTTTCTGATCTATTCCTATTTTGTAAATCCAGACTAACACACACAGAAACAAGTACGAGTCCTTCTTTAAACTGAAAGGATATGACTCTTGGTAAAAACTATCCTGACGATGTATATATATATGATTAAACAGGTGCTCTATGAGTTTTCCATAAAACCTTTTTCTGGCAGGGGCTTTCACGTCAATATACCTAACTATATAAAAAATCAGGATATCCAGAGTTGGAAGCTTGGTATCAGGAGCTGTTTCGTTCTCCAAAACGACACACGCACCTTTGTATATATAGTCATCAATATCCTGCAGCACATCATTGACATCTCCTTCTACATACTTGTATTTCAACAAGAAAGAGATTCCTATAGCAATACCGATGACACCATCCTCTATAAAGAGTTTCTTATTCTGCCCCATTTTTGACATGATCCTTTTCAAAGAAGCATTGCCAAGCTGAGTCATATGGGAATCATTTCTCATTCTTCCTGAGACAAAATAATATATACACACACCCATATCTCCCTTCAGCAATCCTGAAACGCAGAATTGCTGAAGGGCTCCACATATTTTATATTCAAGTTTTTTATTCAACATAAGAGTAAATCATAAATTAATGTTTCTTGGGCTTCATGTTAAAATGATATGCCACATGCAATATTGCATAGCGTGGCAAGGCATTGACAAATGTCTCGGTTCTACCCTGGGCATTTACCATACGAGTGATGTTGTTCAAGTTGCCCAGGATGTCAAAGCCATCAAGCATCCACGTCAGCTTTCCCTTGAGCATGGTATAGGAAAGGCGGGCATTCCAGAGCAAATCGTCAGTATTCATTGAACTTCCTTCGTAACCACGGCGGGAATACATGGTCAGGTCGGTACCCACCTGAATATGCCAGGGCAGATTGAAAGAGGCTGTAGCTCCATAGTTGAAATCTACAGCATTGATGTGATCGAAGTCCATAGCCTTGCCGTCAACATTTCTCCAGGCTGCGGATATCTTTACGCCCATGGTAGAAGAGCTACCTACCTTATAGTCAAGCTTCAAGGTTTCATCGAGCAACGTTGTCTGTACAGTGCTGCGGGATGCCTGATAACCCGCGCCTTCAGAGTTACCTATCAGATCTACGCTGTTCACGTATTCCACACGTGTCCAGGTTCCAAATGCCAGTCGCTTCATCTTGTCAAGCGGCTGCTCGAAACTATAGGAAGCTGATGCATTCCAGTTACCATTTACATTGTCTGCGCGATATTTCCTGACACCCGTATGGGCATCATAGCTATATCCCATAGCCAGGGCATTTGCACGATAGGTGTAGCCCAGGCGAAGGCTCTGGCTTCGCTGCCTGGCAATATTCATAGAGCTGAAGAGAAGATTCACGTCATAAGACATCTCATTTTTCAGGCTGCTGTTTCCCAGCTTCACGTTCATAGGGTCTGTCGCATCCTGAATATTCACCATGTTCAGGAGATCAGGGAGCTTCGGGGTTGCCTTGAAGAGCAGCTGGAATCCCTTCGTATAATTCTTTACCCAGTAGCTCAGTCGGGTAAAGGGAAAGGTAAGAAGCACCGTGTTTCTTACGATGGTTGTATCTACCTCTCCTCTCTCATAGGCAAGCTTCTGGCGGGTAGGTACGATTCCCAGTTTGGCCTGTGCACTCCAGTTGCCATGCTCTGTATCCTTATCCCATGTGATAGACGGAATCAGACTATGCGCATCCTCCGTATATTGACTTACATAACTGTTGCTTCTATCCTTCGTGCGTTCATACTCCGCCACCGATGGCAGCCATCCTATGGAAGAAGAACTCTCCTCTTCTGCCCCATCCAGCTGGTCCAGCAGATAAAGCGAAGAATGCCGTTTCTTGTCACGATGACCAAAACTGTAATACATGGACAATTCTACCGCATGACTCAAACGGAAGTTGTAGGCTGCCCCCAACTGATAGAAAAAGTTCCGGTCTGGATGGTTTCTGAAGTACTGATTGCCGGAATTCTGCACCTGCTGATCATCACCATAGTGTACGGCATACTTGTTGAACAAGTCCTCCTTGCGCTTATCGTAGGAGACCTGTCCAGTCAGGTTGATGTAGTCATCAGAGCCCTTGAGCTTGATAGTGCTTACCGCATTGAAACTTCCTGCCATCTGATATCCTTTGCCCAATCCCTCCTTCTTATATCTGTTAATCAGGGACTGGCGGATAAGATTCTCCGAACCGACGGTATAAATATTATCGAGCATTTCCCGGCTGACATCATATTGCATAGAGGAGAATGTGCCAGAAATATAATTACTGTACCTGTCGAACTTATCATATTGGAATACCGGCTTCAGGAGCAGGTTTACCTTGTTGTTAAATACAAGGTATAGCTGGTTGACGGCTGTCAGGTGGAAATTCTTCACGGTTTCTTTCTGGCGCTCATAATCGAATGTATTTCCCTTTTGCAGGAAGTTCACACGGTCGGTATTGGTAATGACTTCCTGATTGGAATGGCTCACCTGCACATTGCCATTGAGGTCAAACTTCTGGTTCCTGTCACTCACCGCATAGTCTAATCCACCCAGCTTCTCCCTATTGTCGCCCTTCGGCATGTCAACGGGGTTCCAGTCTGAGTCGCGGCCAGGCTTTCTGTTGTCATTAAGATTGTTCACATTTCCATAGAAGGTAATGCGGGAATGGTCCGTATAGCGCATGGCAAAGAGGCGACCCAGATAACGGTCTTTCGTACCTGCTCCGCCCTCAAGGTTAGCCAGCAAGCCGATGGAATATTCTTTCTTGAGATTGACATCCATCACATACGCCTTGTCGTCCTCACGCTTCTGGCCAAGGAATTCGCTGTTCTTGCCATACTTATCGTATATCTTAACCTGCTTGACGGTATAGGAGGGAAGATTCTCCAGCATGACCTCCTGGTTGCCTCTGAAGAAATCCTTGCCGTTGAGCAGCAGATTCTCGACAAACTGGCCGTTGTGATAGATGCGTCCGTCTTTCTTGATTTCCACGCCCGGCATCTGCCGAACCAAGGCATCAAGCATACTGCCCTCTGCCAATACAAAGGCATCGGCATTATAGACTACAGTATCTCCCTTATGATAAAACTTCACCTTACTTCCTACGACATTTACCTCCTGCAGCATCTTCGAATCAGGGCGCAACACCACTGGAGGAAGCTCCCTCAGATACTCCCTCTTCCTCAGGTCACCTATGGAAATGTTAACATACGATGTCTTATATCCCAGATAGCTGGCACGAATGATATAGTTAGCCTTTACTCTTGGCACATCAAACTGAAAGATGGAGGAATAACCTTCCTGATCATCCCGGGTCCAATGGTTGTTCGCCACCAAGGTTTCAATAACCGTACTGTCTGAGGATAGGAGTTGTACGGTGACTCCAGGCACGTCATTGCGGGTCTTGGAATCTACCACGCGACTTTTGATAGTCACCTTTTCCTGACCGTAACATGCCACAGACAATAACATGGCAAGAAATAAAGTAAACAGTTTAGTCATAATCTCTATTGTTTAATTGCACAATGATTCAACAAATAATTCTTCAGATTTCCTTTTATCAACGGACAAACGTTGATATTATTGTCTTCAGAATCACGTTTAATACGATTGTATGGACAGCCACCCCCACACACCGGCAGCAAAAGACATTCCTTGCACTGTTCATCATCAAATGGGTCCGATGCTGCCAAATATTGGAATAACAAGGGCTCATTGGTGATTCTTCCGTCCAAATAGCCATACACCCTATCAGCTTTACCAACATCGTTCCAGCATTTATACAGTTCACCTTTAGGACCAATGACTACACTATTGGGATTTCTGACAAAGCATTCCTGTCCAGGACTCGGATAGAACCGATTGAAGACGATTCCGTTTTCACGAAGCAATCTGTTTATATAGTTGTTCTGCTCTTCAGTATTCAATACACATTTATTGATTTTTTCTATGTCGTCAACAAAAGCAGGAGTCAAATAAATCCCTTTAAACTCTTCTTCTTGAAACAACTTATATAATTCTAAAAAATCGAGTTCATTAGTTCTGTCTATGTTTACCCTGACATTTAGTTTAATGTCTGGACAAACTATATGCGCATGCTTAATATTCTCGATAATTTTATCAAAAGTAGGGTATCCGTTTTTCAAGCATCTCCGCCCATCATGCACATCTTTCAACCCATCAACAGTTACCTGTATGGACTTGATCTTCATATCTGTAAGATGGTCAATGACTCTGTCTGTCAGCAAATAACCATTTGTAATCATACCTGCCTCATATACCAAATCCATATTCAAGAACTTTTGAGTCAAAGACTTCATCCTATTAAACGCCAGGAGAGGCTCGCCGCCAAACCATACCACATTTAGAGATTTAACCATCTCATGTCTCTTTACAAATGAAACAACATCTTCCTCTACCTGATCCGACATATAAACTTGTGGATGTTTTCCCTCAAAGCAATATGGACAGGCAAAGTTGCAGTCTAAAGTTGGATTTATTGTTAGGGATAAATGCGTATTGGCAAACCTTCTTAAAAGTGTCCTATACTTAAAACGCAAAAATGCATCATGATCATTATCAACAATCACTTTCATTTTCACTAAAATCTCTTTCAGACCTTCATCAGATATATTTATATCATTCTTTTTCTCTGATTGTTTACACAAGAGAGTATAGGAATCTCTATCCAATTCCGCAAAGGAATTGGACAGAGAATTATACAGATAGAACCTATCTCCTTCCTGAAAAAGGTAACTATATTTTGACCAAATCATACTAAATTATAAGCATTATTATGTACTTAGTACAATGCTACCAAGAAAAACTTTCACATTTTGTACCTTCAGTACCAATACAACTAAGCCCTGATTGATATCCTTGACAATGGTTACCAACACGAATACCACAAAAATCACCACCCAACAAAGCCTTCATAGACTCTTGATCTAACTGAAAATCTTCAATCGGATTTTCTATCATTTTAATTTTATCTATTTTCATAATCATTATTTTTAATTTAAATTTTTAATTCAAGTTTTTTCTTTTTGCTTTCTCAAGAAGAACGTATCTTCTTAGGATTATTGCTCTATAATAACGAAAGCTGATATTAAGAGCTCTATTTACTATCTGGGGACGATTTTTCAGCTACTCATAAGAATTATCGTATATAAGCACGTGCAGGTCGGAAGTCAGCATGTTCTTTGAAAAATTGACGATGCAAGCAATCCTTCCCGACAGACACAAATACTGCGTTTTTCTTTAGAACGATTCTTTCAAGCATAGCATAGAATTATTAATTCATAAAGTAATATTACTAATAAACATCCGTCTCCCTTGAAACAAGATCAGTTTATAATCACCTTTCAAATCTGAAGGAATTTCTTGTTGCAGAACATATTCTGGAATACTCTGCTCAAAAACGACATCTCCATCTTCGTTTTCCAA
>JAIINY010000303.1:0-3267 GCA_022741625.1 Prevotella sp.
GGTATAGAGACGAGCCAAAGCCATCTCTGCAATCTGATGTCCCGGAACGATGGTAGCCTGTCCTGGATTAGGGCCTACTTCCTTTACCACACAATCGGCATATCGCTTGGCGATGTTCAGGAACTTGGTGCTACCCGTAGCCTGATAGTGAGCACAGGCTGCATCTACCATGTGACCAAGGTTATAAAGCTCGTGACTCAAATCCTCGTCCTTGACCCAACGCTTATTTCCCGACCACTGATGTGGATGCTTCGGGTTGATGGTACGGGCAGTATAGAGATAGCCATCTGGCTCCTGAGCAGCAGCTACTACATCGAGCACACTGTCGATGTAAGCCTTCAACTTCTTGTTCGGATAAGTCTGGAGGATGTAGCTGGCACCTTCGATGGTCTTATAAACATCGGTATCATCGAAAGAGAATCCCATGAACTTGCTCACATCCCACTCCTTGGTGTTCAAGCCCGGGTGGTTAGGATGCAGCAAGGTATAAGCAGCCATCTCGAAGTTCTTGTAACGATGCTCGCTCTCGCACTTGCTGAAAGCCAATGGCACGGTTACCTCTCGGGCAGCCTTCAGACGGGCACCCCAGAAAGTATTCTGTGAAATCTTCACACTGGTGAATGGTACTTGAGTGAATGGATAGCCATTGCCCAATGTCTTCTGCTTCTGCGCCATTGTTGGCATTGCCACGGCAGCAGAAAGCAATACTGCTGAAATTAATCTCTTCATATTGATAGGTTTAAAATTTATTATTGTTACTTTGATTTGCGGTGCAAAGATAACAATAATTTTCGAATATAGTGTATATCAAACAACAAAAGATAGGCACTAATCGTTCAAATGACCACCTTTTTGGGAACAAAATTAGCAAAAATACACTTTACGTCTCGTTTTTCAGAATATTATTGTATCTTTGCACGCATAAAAAACAAAGAATCACATAGAACAATGGAAAAAGCAAAACAGATTCCTTACCGTGCCATCGCACTCGACCTGGATGGCACCCTGACCAACCACGAGAAGGTGGTTACCCCGAAAACCCGCGAAGCGCTGCTCCAGGCTGCCAGCCAGGGAGCCGTTATCATCCTTGCATCCGGTCGCCCTACCTACGGCATCGAACCGGTGGCAGAATGCCTGGAACTGCAGAAGCGAGGGGGCTACATCCTCTCCTATAATGGTGGCAACATCGTGAATGCCCAGACCGGCGAGAAACTCTTCACCCAGTTTCTACCAGATGAGGTAATCCCTATATTATATAGGTATGCGAGAGAGAAGAACCACGCCCTTCTGGGCTATGCCGGCAACGAGATCATCACCGAGATGCCAGACGATCAGTATGTGAAGGAAGAGTCGCGCATCAACAAGATGAACATCCGCAAGATAGAGAATCTGCTCGAAGCCCTGGAGCCTCATCCTACCAAGCTCCTCATGACGGGCGACCCTTCGGATATGCTCAAGGTTGAACAGGAACTGCTGGATGTGGTGGGCGACAAGATGGATGTCTTCCGCTCTGCCCCATTCTTCCTCGAACTGGTGCCTAAGGGAATCGACAAGGCGCAGTCGCTGAGAAGACTCCTGGCGAAGATCAATCTCACCCCTGCCGATATGATAGCCTTCGGCGACGGTTACAACGATCTGAGCATGCTGAAACTTGCCGGCATGGGAGTAGCCATGGCGAATGCTGCCCCGGAAGTAAGAGCCGATGCCGACTACATCACCCTCTCGAATGAGGAAGACGGCGTAGCTGCGGCGCTGGAGCACTTCGGCATGTAGCAGGCCATCGCCCCCACATACTTACTCCAACCACTAAGGAAACTTGAGGGGAATAACAAAAATTAAATTGAAATATTTTGTGTTTTCTTCCTTTTAAAGTATCTTTGCAGTCAAAATCACTCAGGAACTATCATCCTGACAAGACTACAGAATTAAAGCATATCAACGATTATGTTACAACTTGACGATTTCTACAAGGCCCGCTTCGTGCTGAGCCACGTGATTAGAAAAACTGAGCTGGTTCACACACCGAGAATCAACCCAGATAGTGATGTTTATCTGAAACCGGAATGCCTCCAGAAGACGGGGTCGTTCAAGATTCGAGGTGCATACTATAAGATTTCCCAACTCTCTCAGGAAGAGAAGGAGAAGGGTGTGATTGCCTGTTCGGCAGGCAACCACGCACAGGGTGTGGCTCTCGGCGCTACCGCCATGGGAGTGAAGAGCCTCATCTGTCTGCCCGAGGGTGCCCCTATCTCTAAGGTAGAGGCTACCAAGCGTCTGGGTGCAGAGGTCTGCCTGGTTCCGGGCGTCTATGATGACGCTTACCAGAAGGCGCTGCAGCTGAAGGATGAGCACGGCTATACCTTCGTGCATCCTTTCGATGACGAGAAGGTGATTGCCGGACAGGGAACCATCGGACTGGAAATCCTCGACCAGCTGCCTGATGTAGAAGTTGTGGTAGTACCGGTGGGTGGCGGCGGACTGATTTCGGGAGTCGCTTTCGCCATCAAGTCGCTCAACCCCAACGTCAAGGTCTATGGAGTCCAGGCAGAGGGAGCAGCCAGCATGGTTCAGAGCCTCCACGACCACAAGCAGGAGAAGCTGCCATCTGTGGCAACCGTAGCCGACGGCATCGCCGTAAAGGAACCGGGAAAGATTACCTTCGAAACCTGCTCCCACTATGTGGATGAAATCGTCACCGTAAGCGAGGACGAAATCTGCGCAGCCATCCTGAAGCTCCTTGAGAGCGAGAAGATAGTGGCAGAAGGTGCTGGAGCAGCCAGTGTGGCTGCCGTGATGTACAACAAGGTACCGGTGAAGGGCAAGAAGACCATCTGCGTGGTAAGCGGCGGTAACATCGACGTAACCATCCTCAACCGTGTCATCAACCGCGGATTGGTAAAGAGCGGACGTCTCTGCACCATCGAAATGGAGCTGGACGACAAGCCGGGCGAGCTGGTAGAGGTTGCCTCCGTCATCGCAAATCTGGGCGGCAATATCACGGGAGTTCATCACGACCGTTCTGCCAACCGCAACAAGGTGAATGCCTGCGTGCTCCGTGTCACCATGGAGACCCGCGACGAGGAACACGTCAAGGAAATCAAGAGTGCCCTGGAACAGAAGGGCTTCCATCTCTGGATCATATAAGAGAAGAGACTTTTAAAAAAATCCATAAAAATCGAGTAGGAGGAAAACGAAGTAGTTTTTCTCCTACTTTCGTTTTCCGACCTCTCACACCACCGTACATGCGGTTCCGCATACGGCGGTTCC
>JAIINY010000304.1:0-3264 GCA_022741625.1 Prevotella sp.
TTCCAGAGGAGGCTTTGAAGAAGGCTGAGCACATCGCCGGCGAAGTTACCAAGGCGCTGACCGGTGCTGGTCTCTGGGGTGTAGAGTTCTTCCTGAGCAAGCAGGGTGAGGTAATCTTCTCTGAGCTGAGTCCTCGTCCACACGATACAGGTATGGTTACTCTCGGTCACACCACCAATCTGAGCGAGTTTGAGCTCCACTTCCGTGCCGTGATGGGCTTGCCTATCGCCGGAATCCATCTGGAGCACATCGGCTGTTCTGCCGTCATCCTCTCACCAGAGGAAAGCACAGAGCCATTGAACTACAACATGCTCGATGCCTTGAAGGAAGACCACACCCGCATCCGCATCTTCGGAAAGCCAGAGGCTCACGTAGGTCGCCGCATGGGTGTCGTGCTCTGCTACGGCGAGAAGGGCGATGACCTGAATGCGCTCCGCGACAAGGCAAAGCGCCTGGCAAAGACCGTCCTGGGCACCGACCCATATATGAAGAAATAGAGCAGCACGCCCTGAAAGGGCAGAAGCTCTTAGCCCAGGGCAACACCCTGGGTATTCATGGACGCAAGCCTGCGCCCTGAAAGGGCAAAAGCTTTCAATCAACAAGAGACATGAAAGAAATAGGTAAAATCATCTCCTTCGGCAAAGCGCATCCCTCAGCATCTTTCCCCATCCAGGCGGAAAGCAACACCGATGTGCCCTTCCACATCAGGCGCACCTACTGGACCTACGATATTCCGGCAGGTGCTGCTCGCGGAGGTCACGCCCACAGGGAATGCCTGGAAGTAATCATCGCAGCCAGCGGTTCCTTCACGGTTACGCTGGATGATGGAAACCGGAAGCAATCCTATCTTCTCAACCGCCCCGGTCAGGGATTACTCGTCAACACAGGCATCTGGCGAACGCTGGAAAACTTCTCAGCCGGTTCGGTCTGTCTGGTTCTGGCTTCGGAATTGTACGAAGAAGCTGATTATATCTATGATTACGACGAGTTTCTCAAATACGCAAGACATCATGCTTGAAACTATCCAATACGCAAGACATCATGTTTGAAATCATCAAATACACTCCCGAATATCGCCAGCAATGGGATGCGTATGTGGCAAAAGCCCGAAACGCTACGTTTCTCTTTTACCGCAACTATATGGATTACCATTCCGATAGGTTCAAGGACTATTCTCTCCTGTTCTTCAAGAAGGGAAAGATCCATTCCATCCTGCCAGCCCATCAGGTAGGCAAGACCCTCTGCTCGCATTTCGGACTCACCTATGGCGGACTGATCATGAACATTCACGTCACGATTTCAGATGTCTGCCAACTCTTTGAGGAACTGAATGTCTATCTGTGTCTTCAGGGTTTCGAGAAGGTGGAGTATCGTCCTATTCCCTGGATCTATCATCTCCATCCTTCAGAAGAAGATCTCTATGCTATCTTCTGGAAATGCAAGGCTCATCTTTCGCTCCGCAATATCGGCACTACCATCTTCATGCAGCAGAAATTGCGCTGGCGCAAAGACCACCTGCGTCGTCTGAAGAAGGCTCATCAGAATGGGGTGACCGTAGTGAGAGATGCAAGTCTGTCGGAATTCTGGGAGGTATTGAATGAGAACCTGGAAAAGCGATTTGGTGCCAAACCGGTACACACGCTTCAGGAAATGGAACTTCTGAAAAGTCGATTCCCCGAGAATATCATCCAATACAATGCTTATCGCAACGGGCACATTATAGGAGGCCTCACCTTTTATATTACCCAGCAAGTGGTACATGGACAATACAGTTCTACCAACGATGAGGGAAAGGAATTCGGAGCCATGGAGGCTATCTACGAACAGATTATGTATCATGATTATCCCGATTATCCTTACCTGGATTTCGGCAGTTCTACGGAACAGCAGGGAGCCTGGCTCAACGAGGGCCTCATCGCCCACAAGGAAGGTTACGGAGGAAGAGGCGTGGTTTACGACACCTATGAATGGACAGTATAATTTAGAAAAGTAAATCCCGAAGTTCATAAAAAGGCAGAACTTCGGGATTTATATTATTGGAGTTAACAGGTTAACAGTTAACAGCCCATTTTTTAATACAGTACAACTGTCACACCACGGGCAGCTTGCGCACCCATTACCAGAGCCTGCTCGATATCTGCAGTCTTGGAAGGACCGCTGATGAAAATACCGAAATTATACTTCGGATCCATCTCGATACGGGCATAAGCCTCGTGCATATTGTTAACAACCTTATCTTTCTGAAGGAAAATCACGAGATATTCGGAGATGAAAAGCACCGCCTTCTCCTTCATGGTCTGAGGAATCCAGACGCAGCCGTTCTCGGCAACACCCACTTCTCCACGTACAATACCCACATCGGTACCATTCAGGTCGTTGGCTTCAGCCACGGTATCAGGATTCTTCTGCGCGATGGTAATCTCAGGCAGGTTGGAAGCAAAGACCTTCGCCTCCGGATAAGCCTTCTTCACCAGATCATCCAGGCTCTCGCCCGCCTCAGCCTCTATCACGTGTCCACCCACAGACTCAGTCATCTCAATAAACTGCTTCAAGGTATCCTCATACTGGATTCCCTTGACATCTACGGCAGGCATATCGAATTGAACGTGCGTATTCTTACGCAACTTGTTCAGGAAATCTTCTTTATTCATTGAACTTTGAAATTTGAACTTTGAACTTTATGATTAGCCACTACTTTACCTTTCCTTCTTTCCAAAGCTGGTGGAAGCTCTTCTTCGCAAACTCAGGCTTGGCGTGACCGATACCCCACGCATTCCAGTTGCTGAAGTGCGTGCAGCACTCAGGAATCAGATTGACAAGTGGCGCAAACTTCAAGGCTGTGGTGTAGAGTGCAGGACGATCGAAGAGATATTTCATGCCATTCGACATCGCCTTCTTCACAGGATTAGCCTTGCCCAATCTCTCCAGATTCTGGCGCCAAGCGTAAATCTGCGAACCAGGACCTACCTTGGAAGGGCAGACATTGTCGCAAGACAAGCACAAGGTGCAGGCTGAAACATTGTCGCTGTACTTCTGAGGATTCTTCAGCATTCCCAGGTTCACACCGATAGGACCCGGAATGAAATAGGTGTAACTGTATCCGCCTGAACGGCGATAAACCGGACAGGTGTTCATGCAGGCTCCGCAGCGCATGCACTTCAAGGTCTGCCAGTGGTCCTTGTCGGCGAGAATATCGCTTCTGCCATTATCCACCAGAACCACATGCATCTCGGCACCCGGACGAGCCTGGCGGAAATGAGAAGT
>JAIINY010000305.1:0-3255 GCA_022741625.1 Prevotella sp.
TGCAAAGTTAGCAAAAAAGATTCTTATTACAAAGTTTTTTACTATCTTTGTGCCCAAAATAAGCAAATAAATAGAAATTTTAAGATTTAGGAAACATGGTTAGGAAAACAATATCCTGTATGGCTATCGCCGTAGCAGCCATACTAGCAAGCGCTTACACCCTTACGGGATGCCAATCTCATCAGGGTGACGAAGACCAGCTGGAGAATGACATCGATTCATTCGCCACCTACTACTTCAACTGGCAGTTCCCCAAGACTCTGAAGTACTGCACCCAGAGTTCGGAACCCTGGCTCCGCTATGCTGCCAGCAACGTGCATCAGGCGGATGTAGATCTGCTGCGCACCAAGGCTGAGGCTGCCACGATAGAAATCAACGACATCAACTTCAGCGACGACGGAGCGAACGCCACCGTCAGCATCACCGCATATAATTTTCTGCAGATGGACACCATCGGGCAGGAAGCCCACCTCGTAGAAGAGGCCGACTTCCACCTGCCGATGCGTATCGAGAACGGGGTATGGAAGATTAGAATGGTAAACCTACCGCGAAGTGAAAGGCGAAATCACGACTGAGCTTTGGGTGAATAATCGCCCAATGCTCATCCCCACTCTCGTAGGCAGGATTGATTGCCTTCATACCCATATCGAACCGGAGGATGAAATAATCGAAGTTCAACCTCAGACCCATACCATACGCCGCAGCAATCTGCTTGTAGAACTTATCTAACTTAAACTGTCCGTTAGGCTGCTCATCATATTTTCTGAGCGTCCAGATATTACCTGCATCCACAAACAGGGCACCTTCGAATTTCCAGAACAAAAGAGTGCGGTACTCGGCATTCAGGTCGAGCTTCATATCACCCGTCTGGTTGATGAAGTCGATGCGTCCGTCATTGCCCTTATATCCGCCAGGTCCCAGCTCTCTTACGCCCCAGCCTCTCACCGAGTTGGCACCACCCGAAAAATACCGTTTCTCGAAAGGCAGCACCTTGCTGTTGCCGTAAGGATACGCCACGCCGATGCCTGCATGCAGCGCCAGCACATTGCGGTCGTCGAAGCGCACCAGATGGGTATAGTCGAAATCAGCCTTGGCATACTGGGCATAGGCGATATTGATGAAGGTACGCTGTCCCTGAGAATTTATCTTGAAATTCAGCGCCTTGGAGAAAGCGCTGAGCAGATTGCCCGAAGACTCTACATTCAGTCGGAAGGCATCTATCCCATCGCTATAGGTCAATCCGAATCCCATCTTCATGATGAAGATATCCTCGTAGTTATAGCGCAGGATGGCATTTCTGTTATCTACATCATCCAGATAGTCGCGCTTGAAAGTCTCTGAAATCCAAGGCATATACACATAGTTGAGATCGAGCAGGTCGAATCGCCAGTTGAGATGATGGCGGGGTTCTGCCCAGCGGTAGCGCCATGCCATGGAGAAGACGCGACGATGGAACTCCGGACGGTTCTGGAGGTCCCAGGCCACCGAATACTCCGTATTGGCAGTCTGCCTTCTTCTGAAATTCTTAGACAGCAGCGGTGCCACGAAGCGTGGGAACACCAGCTTGCTCTCTATCGAATACTCCTGATAGTTCTGGTCCTGATAGCCCTCCAGTCCGGTGATAGCCTCGTAGGCACCACGCAGCTCGATACTCAGCTGTTCGCTACCCCGGAAGAGGTTTCTGTTGGTATAGGTGAGCGAAGCCGCAGCACCCAGGTCACCTGCCGTATTGGTTCCTTCCGGCTGGAAGGAGATGGTAGAAGGCTTGTTGGTGCTGATCTGGATATTGCAATCGAGCTTTCCGCTATCGGGAGCTTCCACGAATCGGATATTGGTATATTTCACCGCCTGCAGGCGTGCGAAATTATTATACGTACGTTGCAGGGCAGAGGCGCTGTAGGGACTTTCCTCCTTCAGGGCAGTGGCATTCAGGAGCACCTGATGGCGCAGGTGGATGCGGTCGCTGTCGTTGCTGAGATAGTTGATCTTCCGGATCTCGTATCGAGAGTGCGGGGTTTCCGGCGCATTACTGTTAGCCTTGTAGTTCATCAGATGCAGGGTAACGCCGATGTCTTTGCTGCCCGTGATGGTATCTGCAGAAAAGTGGATGAAATCCTTGTTGAAGCGGAAGTATCCATCATCAATGAGGAGATTGGAAATACGCTTGCGCTCATTATCCAGCGCCTCTACCGTGAAACGCATTCCCGGCTTCAGCATCTGGTTATCAGGATTATCCAGCTGCAATCTATCCTGTATGTTTTTATCCTCTATGTCATACTCCACCTTGCCGATGAAGAACGGCTCACCGGGATGCAACAGATAAGTGGCATCCAACTTCGGTGCTTTCTTCCGCTTCCTGGTTCCGGCATTCGCCCAATCCTCTCCGTGAACGGTGGTATAGAGGGATACGCCAGCATGCAGGAATCCCTGGTTCTGCATCGCCGTGAGCAGGTCCTGGCAAGTGAGTCGAGCCTGGATGGAATCATAGATGACGGGCTTCTTGCTGAACGGGTTTTTAAAGAGTGCAAAGAGCTTTGGCTTCTCTTTCTGTCGCACATACTGCTTGAGCGCCCCTGCATCATATTCCGCAGAGTCGCTCTTCACTTCCACCTTATTTAATATATACTCCCCCTCCTTCACATACTTGCTGGCTGAACATCCAGCCAGAAGCAGTGGCAGGGCGAGTATTGAAATCTTCTGTATTTTCACGAATCTAATCCTTTTAGATTGCAAAGATAGTGTAAATAGAAGAAAATACAAAATATTTAGCACTTTTTATTTTGTATTGTCTGCTTTTTATGCTACCTTTGCATCCATTAAAGATTAGAAACAACAACAAATGATTAGCAAGAATAAGATAAAATACATTCGTTCGCTCGAACTGAAGAAGAACCGCAACAAGGAAGGAAAGTTCGTGGCGGAAGGTTTCAAGGTAGTAGATGACCTGCTCGCCCTGCAACCTGCCGACCTCATTGTGGCTACCCAAGAGTGGCTCCACGGCAAGCACCTTGCGGATCAGACTGAAGTGATAGAGGTGACCGAGGAGGAGCTGAAGAAGGTGAGCTTCCTGCAGCATCCGCAGCAGGTGCTGGCTGTATTCAGACAGGATACCGGCTGCAATAAGCAGGATTCCAACAACTCTCAGGAAGAGGCGGAGGAGAAGAACTTCGGCTTTTCTAAAATCAACACCCAGGAACTGAGCCTCGCCCTGGATGGCGTACAAGACCCAGGCAACCTGGGCACCATCATCCGCAT
>JAIINY010000306.1:0-3241 GCA_022741625.1 Prevotella sp.
GGATTATCTCTATCGCTACTACGCCCGCTACGGCGAAGGCGGATTCAAGAGAATGCTCGGAGAAGGATTCAGCGTAGAAAACTGCAAGATTCCTTACATCCCTTCGGTTACAGCCATCGGACACTCTTCTATCTGGACCGGTTCCGTGCCTTCTATCCACGGAATCGCCGGAAATAACTTCGTGAAGGATGGAAAGGTTATGTACTGTACTGCTGATGATACCGTGAACCCGGTAGGTTCAGACAGCAAGGCGGGCAAGATGTCGCCTCGCAACCTGTGGGTAACTACCATCGGCGATGAACTCCGTTTGGCTACCAACAACCGCTCTAAGGTGGTGGGCGTGGCCTTGAAAGACAGAGCTTCCATCCTCCCTGCCGGTCATCACGCCAATGGCGCTTACTGGTTTGATGATAAATCGGGCAAGTTCATCACCAGTACTTTCTATATGGATAAGTTGCCAGAGTGGGTGAACAAGTTCAACAAGCAAAAACTGCCTAACAAGTATCTTTCCAAGAAATGGGAGACGCTCTACCCTATCGATTCCTATAAGGAGAGCACCAGCGATGACAACAACTATGAGAACGGCATCGCTGAGGGCGAGAAGGCGGTATTGCCACTCGACTTGCCTGCCTTATACAAGAAGCATGGCTACAAGATTCTCCGCAACACCCCATTCGGCTGCAACCTGACCTTCGATATTGCCAAGGCTGCCATCGAGGGCGAGAACCTGGGTAGAAACACAGATACCGACCTGCTGACCATCAGCTGCTCCAGCACCGATTACATCGGTCATCAGGTGGGCATGAACGCCATAGAAACAGAGGATTGCTATCTCCGACTTGATAAGGCGTTGGCGGATTTCTTCGCTTATCTCGACCAGACCGTAGGCAAAGGAAATTATCTCACTTTCCTCACCGCCGACCATGGAGGCGTGAACAACGCCACCTTCCTGCAGGATCAGCGAATCCCTGCCGGCATCTGGAACAAAAAGGGATTGGTAGAAGAGCTGAATCAGATTCTGAAAGCTAAGTTCAATACCGACAAAGATCTCGTGAAGACCATCATGAACTACCAGGTGTTCTTCAACACAGATATCATCGAAGAACTTGGTTTGGATTACGCAGCCATCAAGCAGGCAGTGGTAGATAGATTGAAGAAAGACAAGGATGTGCACTATGCCTTCGACATGGAGAAGACCTCTATCGAGAGCATTCCTGCAGAGCTGAAGTTCCGTGCCATCAACGGTTACAACCGTGAGCGCAGCGGAGGTGTTCAGATTGTACTGAAACCAGGTCACTACGAATATTACAGCAGCAAGGGAACTACCCACGGAGCATGGAATCCATACGATATCCATATTCCTTGCCTGTTTATGGGTTGGGGCATTCAGCACGGCGAGAGCGCCCAGCCTCACTATATGACGGATATTGCCGCTACCGTTTGTGCGATGCTGCATATTCAGGCACCTAACGGTTGCATTGGCACACCGATATTCTAAACAAAACAAAGGCTAGGTTTCTCAGAATCGGGAACCTAGCCTTTATTATTTATTTTCTCCACAAAAAAGAAACTCTTTTATTCTTCATGCAGATAGTATTCTTCCATGCATGATTGTATTCTTCCATGCATGATTTCCCTAATCCTCATTCATGATTTCCATATATTCCTCATAAGAAATATATCTGCCACCCATCGACTTGAGATGCGGGGTTTCCAACTGGCAATCTATCATCTTGCCACCATGCTCCTGCAGGTAGCGAGCCAGGAAGATAAGGGCTATCTTAGAGCCTGATGGAACCTTGGAAAACATACTCTCGCCAATGAAAACCTTACCGATGGTAACGCCATAAAGTCCACCTACCAGTTCACCGGTCTCATTATCCCATACCTCCACGCTTGCCGCAAAGCCCTGCTCATGAAGAGCGGTGAATGCCTGAATGATGTTTTCACCCAACCAGGCACCCTCTTCCTCATAACGGCCATTGGTCTTGCTGCAGGCACGAATCACAGCATCGAAATCCTCGTTGATTCCCACGCTGTATCTGTTCTTTCTCAGCAAGGTTCTCATGGAATGGCTGATGTGGATTTCATCCGGGAAGATGACGAAGCGCTTCATCGGACAGAACCAGAGTATCTCCGGCTGGTCGCGAAAGCTATACCAGGGAAAGATGCCGTTGCTGTAAGCCAGCAGCAGGCGGTCGATGCTCAAGTCGCCACCTATCGCAAAACATCCGTCATCATCGCCGTAATGCGGATTGGGAAAATAAATCTCTTCCGCATTTTCATCTATCTGTAATATCATCGCTTCCTAACAATTAATCACCAGTTCCTTGCCATCGAAATCAACACAGCCCTTACCTGCTTTCTTGAGCTTGCCAAAGAGCAGCGCCTTCATCAGGATTGGCTTCAGACGATTGCCGATGACACGATCCATCTCGCGGGCACCATATTCCTTGGTGAAGCCCCACTCCAGAATCTTCTCTCGTGCCGCATCGGTAAGCGTTATAGAGACACCCTTTGTCGCCAACTTAGCATCGAGCTGACGAAGCTTCTTGGCAAGAATCAGTTCTGCCATGTGCTTATCCATATCGTTGAACACTACGGTATCGGAAAGTCGGTTGATGAACTCAGGCTTGAAGGTCTTCTTTACCTGAGCCAGCATCGCCTCGCCACGGGTAACATTACCGCCGAAACCTATACTTGCCTGGGATGCATACTGCGCTCCGGCATTGGAAGTCATCACGAGGATAACGTTTCGGAAGTCTGCCTTCTGACCCTTGTTATCGGTTAATCGGGCATAATCCATCACCTGCAGCAGGATGTTGTAGATGTCGCTATGCGCCTTCTCAATCTCATCGAGCAGGAGCACGCAGTTTGGTGTCTTGCGGATGGCATCGGTCAGAAGACCGCCATCTTCATAACCCACGTATCCGGCAGGCGAACCGATGAGTTTAGCCACGGTATGCTTCTCGGTGTATTCACTCATATCGAAACGCACCAGTTCGATGCCGAGTTCCTTTGCCAGGACACGGACCACCTCGGTTTTACCCACGCCCGTAGGACCCACGAAGAGCAGCGAAGCCATCGGCTTGTCATCATCCACCAGTCCAGCCTTCGCCATCATCACAGCCTCAACCACCTTATCCACAGCCTTGTCCTGACCGTAGATCTTGTCGAGTATGCGCTGGCGGAGCGTAGCCAAAGCATCGTTATTCTCATCTTTCATCGCAGCCGCATCAAT
>JAIINY010000026.1:0-18786 GCA_022741625.1 Prevotella sp.
CTTGCCCTCAAGGGTGATGAATCATGGAGAGTCGAATTCGATGCCATGGTTGATCGCCACCATAAGATGATAGATACCATCATCACCGACACAGCAGATAGAGAAAATCTTTTTAAATCAGTCGATGCCCTCTTCGAACAGTTGAAGAGCATCTACTTCGGTGTGTACCTGATTCACGACCTCAGCGAGAAGACTCAGGATGCTATCGTGAGCTATGGAGAAAGACTCAGCTCGAAGATTGTTGCCACACTGATTCGTGGCGCCAAGTGGTTTGACTCACGTAACTTCATCAAGACTGCCCGCCTCAATGGCAAGGGTAAGCATACCCTCGACAGCGAGTTGACTAACAAATTGGTGAAGGATACTTTCGCTGACCTGCCTCGCATTTCTCTCGTTCCGGGTTTCATCAGCCGTGACAAAGATACAGAACGTACCACAAACCTCGGTCGTGGTGGTAGTGACTATACTGCTGCTATCATTGCTGCTGCATTGAATGCGGAAGTCCTTGAAATCTGGACTGATGTGGATGGATTCATGACAGCCGATCCACGTGTCATCAAATCAGCTTATACGATCAACGAACTGAGTTATATTGAGGCGATGGAGCTTTGCAACTTCGGTGCAAAGGTTATCTACCCTCCAACCATATATCCGGTTTGTGTCAACAATATCCCTATCAAGGTAAAGAATACCTTCAATCCAGATGCTCCTGGTACCATTATCAAGAATAAGATAGATAGTGACCAGAAACCTATCAAGGGTATCTCTTCTATCAATGGTACAGCGCTCATCACTGTAACCGGTCTTTCCATGGTGGGTGTCATCGGTGTAAACCGCCGTATCTTTGCAGCTCTGGCTAGCGAGGGTATCTCTGTATTTATGGTTTCACAGGCTTCTTCAGAGAACTCAACATCTATCGGTGTACGTGAGCAGGATGCAGATGAAGCAGTAAACGTATTGAACCATGAGTTCCACAATGAGATTGCAGATGGAGCCATGTATCCTATGCATGCAGAAACAGGACTTGCTACCATCGCCATCGTGGGTGAGAACATGAAGCATGCTGCCGGTATTGCCGGTAAGCTCTTCGGTACTCTGGGTAGAAGCGGTATTTCTGTCATCGCATGCGCTCAGGGTGCTTCTGAGACCAACATCTCTTTTGTTGTCAAGAGCGATTACTTGAGAAAGTCTCTCAACGTATTGCACGACAGTTTCTTCCTTTCAGAATACAAGGTTCTCAACCTCTTTATCTGCGGTGTAGGTACCGTAGGCGGAAAATTGATTGAACAGATCAAAAAGCAGTCTGCAGACTTGATGGAACGCAGCAAGTTAAAATTGAATGTTGTGGGTATTGCTTCTTCCAAGAACGCCATCTTCAATCGTGAGGGACTCGACCTGGAGAACTATCAGACGGAACTGAAGAATTCCTTGCCTAGCACACCAGAACTCCTTCGCGATACCATCCTCGCCATGAATATCTTTAATAGCGTATTCGTCGATTGTACTGCAAGCAAGGATGTTGCGACCTTATACCAGAGTCTTCTGGAACATAACGTAAGTGTGATTGCTGCCAACAAGATAGCAGCTTCAAGCGAATATGAGAACTACGAGAAGCTGAAGAAGACTGCCATCCAGCGTGGTGTATTCTTCCGCTTCGAAACGAATGTGGGTGCAGGTCTTCCTATCATCGGAACCATCAACGATCTCCGAAATTCTGGAGATAAAATCCTTAAGATAGAGGCGGTTCTCTCAGGAACGCTCAACTTTATCTTTAATGCCATTTCTGGAGTTGTTCCATTCTCAGAGACAGTGAAGCTGGCAAAGGAGAAGGGTTATAGTGAGCCTGATCCACGTATCGATCTCAGTGGTATGGATGTCATCAGAAAGCTTGTCATCCTCTCCCGTGAGGCTGGATATCGTGTAGAACAGGAAGATGTAGAAAAGAATCTTTTTGTACCTAACTCTTTCTTCAAGGGTAGCATTGAAGAGTTCTGGAAGAAACTGCCACAACTCGATGCCGACTTTGAGGCTAAGCGCAAGACTCTGGATATGGAGCACAAGCGCTGGCGCTTCGTTGCCACCCTTGACAAGGGAAAGACCAGTGTAGGGCTGCAGGCTGTAGGTCCGGAGCACCCATTCTACAATCTCGAAGGTTCCAACAATATCGTATTGCTCACCACAGAGCGCTACAAGGAATATCCTATGATGATTCAGGGATATGGTGCCGGTGCCAGCGTAACAGCAGCCGGTGTCTTTGCCAACATCATGAGTATTGCCAACGTTTAATTTCACCGTATCAATCAATAAAGGATAACAATTATGAAGCATATTATTATTTTAGGCGATGGCATGGCCGACCACCCAGTAGAAAGACTGGGTGGAAAGACCTTGCTTCAATACGCCCATACACCTTATATGGATATGCTTGCCAAGAAGGGTAAGACTGGAAGACTCATTACTGTACCCGACGGTTTTCTGCCTGGTTCAGAGGTTGCCAACAGCTCTATCATGGGCTACGACCAGAATGAGGTTTACGAAGGACGCGGTCCACTTGAGGCTGCCAGCATCGGCTACGATTTGAAGCCAACCGACCTGGCGCTTCGCTGCAACATCATCAATGTGCAGGATGGTAAGATCATTACGCACAATGGTGGTAACCTGGAGACTGAAGATGCTGATGTACTCATCAAGTATCTCAATGAAACTCTGGGAAAGGACTATCCTGATGTAGAATTCGTAACAGGTATCCAGTATCGCCATCTGCTCGTGGTGCATCATGGCAACAAGCACATAGAATGTGCTCCACCTCATGATCATCCTAACGAGAACTGGCATGAATTGCTCGTAAAACCTATCCTACCGGAATCAGAAATAGAAGAGGGACATATCTCATGCAGCGATACTGCCGCTCTTTTGAACGAGTTGATTATCAAGAGTAAGGACCTCCTGGAAAATCATCCTTTCAATATAGAACGCAAGAAGCGTGGCGAGCGTATGGCAAACCTTATCTGGCCTTGGGGCGGTGGTTATCGACCACACATGCAGACTCTTTCGCAGATGTATCCTCAAATCAAGAAGGGTTCTGTGATTTCTGCCGTTGACCTGATTCGTGGTATCGGTCATTATGCTGGTCTTCGCAACATCATCGTAGAGGGCGCTACAGGCCTTTCTGATACGAATTACGAAGGCAAGGCTGCAGCGGCTATCCAGGCTTTGAAGGATGGAGACGATTTTGTCTATGTCCATGTGGAAGCAAGTGATGAGGCAGGCCATGATGGTGACTTGGAGTTAAAACTCAAGACCATTGAGTACCTCGACCAGCGCCTGATCAAACCTATCGTTGATGAGGTGAGCACATGGACAGAACCTGTCTGCATTTCGGTTTTGCCAGACCACCCTACTCCAGTGGAGGTCCGCACCCACGTGAAGGAACCAGTTCCTTTCCTCATCTACTATCCAGGTATCGAACCTGATCAGGTAGAGGAATACGATGAGGTAAGTTGTGTAAGCGGAAGCTATGGATTGCTCCAGCTGCAAGACTTCATGAAAGCCTTTATGGCAATCAATTAAAAAATAACAACTTAATGATAGTTATCCGAAAGCTAATCATCAAGTTCAAAGTTCAAATCTCAAAGTTCAAAGTTCAGATGAAATATTATTCAACAAATAAGAAAGCACCGATTGCCGATTTACACAAGGCAGTAGTTAAAGGTTTGGCAGAAGACCGTGGTCTCTATATGCCGGAAATCATCAAGAAGTTACCACAGGACTTCTTCGACAATATCGAGAAGCTAAGCTTCCAGGAGATTGCATACCAGGTAGCTGATGCTTTCTTCGGCGAGGATGTAGATGCAGATTCTCTGAAGAAGATAGTATATGATACCTTGGCATTCGACTGCCCTGTTGTAGAGGTAGAGCCAAATATCTACTCTTTGGAGCTGTTCCATGGTCCTACACTCGCCTTCAAGGATGTAGGTGCCCGTTTCATGGCTCGCCTGCTCCAGTACTTCGTTCGACAGGAAGGTAAAGAGGAGGTCAACGTACTCGTAGCAACATCGGGTGATACGGGTTCTGCTGTTGCCAATGGTTTCCTCGGTGTAGAGGGAATCCACGTTTACGTGCTTTATCCAAAGGGCAAGGTGAGCAAGATTCAGGAGAGCCAGTTCACTACCCTCGGTCAGAACATCACAGCCCTTGAGGTAGATGGCGTTTTCGATGACTGCCAGGCGCTGGTTAAGTCTGCGTTCATGGACGAGGAGCTGAACAAGCACATGAAGCTGACTTCTGCCAACTCTATCAATGTAGCCCGCTTCTTGCCTCAGGCATTCTACTATTTCAATGCATACGCCCGCATGAAGGAGAAGGGCTTGGCAGACAAGCTGGTCATCTGCGTACCTAGCGGTAACTTCGGTAACATCACAGCCGGACTCTTCGGTCATGAGATGGGATTGCCAATCCATCGTTTCATCGCAGCCAACAACGCCAACGACATCTTCTACGAGTATCTCCAGACCGGCAAATATAATCCACAGCCTAGCAAGCAGACCATTGCCAATGCTATGGACGTGGGTGATCCTTCAAACTTTGCCCGCATCTATGACCTCTACAAGGGTAATCACGATGCCATCACTGCATACATCAGCGGAGCTACCTACAAGGATGAGCAGATAGCAGACACGATGAAGAAGTGCTATAATGAGACCAAGTATGTACTTGATCCTCACGGAGCTTGTGGCTATCAGGCATTGAAGGAGCAATTGAAGCCAGGTGAGGTCGGTGTATTCCTGGAGACTGCTCACCCAGCCAAGTTCAAAGAGAAGGTGGATAGCATCCTCGGAACCGACATCGAAATTCCTGCCCGTCTTGCAGAATTCATGAAGGGTGAGAAGAAGAGCATCCAGATGACCAAGGACTTTGTATCATTCAAGAATTATTTGATGAACGAATAAATATGAAAATAGTTATCTTAGACGGCTATGCCGCCAATCCGGGCGATCTGGATTATCATCTGTTGGAACAGCTTGGCGAGGTAGTGGTTTATCCTCGCACTTCTGATGAAGAAAAAGTGGAACGTGCCAAGGATGCAGACATCATCTTGTTAAACAAGGTACAGATGGATGCAGAAACTTTGGCGCAGCTTCCTAACTTGAAGTATATCGGAATCCAGGCTACAGGTTTCAATGTGGTAGATATCAAAGCTGCCAAGAAACAAGGCATCATCGTTACCAACATTCCTGCGTATAGTACAGATAGTGTGGCACAGATGACCTTTGCCCTCATCCTCGCAGTTACCAACCGTGTAGAACATTACACTCAGGAAAATAGAAACGATCGATGGGCTTACAACAAGGATTTCTGCTATTGGGATACCCCTTTAATGGAACTTGCAGGCAAAAAGCTTGGCATTATGGGTTTGGGCAACATCGGTATGAAGGTTGCAAATATCGCCCGTCAGTTCGGTATGGACGTTTGCGCCTGCACCAGCAAGAACTCTTGCGACCTTCCTGAATGGATTCAAAAGGTCAGCAAGGATGGACTGCTTGCTACCAGTGATATTCTCACCCTGCATTGTCCTCTCTCAGATGATACCTATCACCTTATAAATAAGGAGAATATCGAAAAGATGAAGGATACGGCCATTCTGGTGAATACCGGTCGCGGACCATTGGTAGATGAAGAGGATGTTGCAAAGGCTTTGCACGACCAGAAACTCGGTGCTTATTGTGCGGACGTGATGAGTCAGGAACCACCTTCTAAGGAGAATCCTCTTTTCAAGGAGCCTAATGCCTATCTCACTCCTCACATTGCCTGGGCTACCTTTGAGGCTCGCAAGCGCTTGAATAGGCAGGTAGCTGCTAACGTAAAGGCTTTTCTTGAGGGAAACCCTATCAATGTTGTGAACCCATAAATTGTATATTTATTTCAATAAAATAAGTAAACCGCTTATTCCCTAGATTTTATGGGGGATAAGCGGTTTATTTTTTTCCCTTAAGGGAAAATAAAAATATCCTTAAGGAAAAATATATTTTTCTTTAAGGGTAGGAAAACTTTTCCTTAAGGACATTATTGCAACAGAGTAGCGTTGTATATTTATTTCTTAGATGTAAACATCAGTTATCTCACTGGAACCTATCGCCTTCTTATCAGAATATAGATAATAACAGGTGCACCAAAAAGAGGAGTAACGGCATTGAGCGGAACGATTCCCCCATCTGATGGCAGCGAACAGAGAAGATTACATAGAAGGGCAATAGCCGTTCCCATCAGCATTGTAACTGGCAGAAGCTGTCGATGATTTTCTGTACCAACCAGAAGACGTGCTATATGAGGAGTGGCAAGCCCTATAAAGGCTATAGGGCCACAAAAAGCAGTAACTACTGCAGTAAGCATACCCGTTATGACGAGCAGGGCAATTCGAAGTTTCCTGATAGGAAAACCTAGATTCTCCGCATATTGCTCCCCCAACAGCATTGCATTAAGCGGTTTGATGAGTAAAAGGGAGACCAACAGACCGAGGCTGGCAAATGGCACAAACCATCTCACCTCGTCCATAGAAACATTGCCGAAACTTCCCATTCCCCATATCAGATAGGATTTCACACCTTCTGCCGTACTGAAGAAATTCAATAACGAGATGGCACTGCTGGCAAGATAACCTACCATCAAACCGATAATAAGAAGGACTGTATGACTTCTGACAATGGCTGAAAAAGCTGTGATGATTCCCATCACCAGCATTGCACCTGCAAAGGCTGACACCAGAATAGCCATGAATCCACCAATAGCATAACCACATTCTTCATCCAGAAAACCCAGACAAAGATTATTCAGACTTATGTTGCCTCCAAAAGCTAACATAACGATGGCAACAGCCAATCCTGCTCCACTGCTGATTCCAAAAACATCTGGTCCTGCCAGAGGATTACGGAAAGCAGTCTGGAGCAGTAAACCGCTTATGGCAAGAGCTGCACCAGAAAGCAAGGCCGTGATGGCTTGCGGAAGACGTGATTCGAGGATAATATAGCCATAAGTATCAGAGACTGTCTGATTCCCCGTCAATGCACCGACCACCTCCCTGTAGGGAATGCTGACGCTACCCCATACCAAATTGCCGAAGAACAACAGCATGATGGCAACTGCCAAGACAATAGAGATAATGACTTTGTTCATAGTTTCTATTGTAATTGACGATGATAGAATCTCAAGGCTCCCAACATTCTGATATCCTTTGCATACTTCGAGAACTTAGCGTGATCAGCAGGATGTGAAAGGAGGATAAACTCACGAAGCAGGATTTCAGGATGAAAACTGGTGAGTTCAAAATAGGGTTCTGTACTGGTATCCACCTCGTAAATCTGCGGATTGGCAAAGCAATGAAGAGCTTTGTAGCCATCATACTCCTGAAGCAATTGGGCACGTGTTAATGGTGCACCGCCGAAATACTTGAATGCCCAGACATCAATATCTTTGCCTTTTGAAAGAATCTGCTCAGGACTCATCGCAAGACTTCCACTATGCGAATCGTCTTCAAAGACATAACGGGCGTTGGCATCCTTTAGCAAAATACCTATAGTACTCTGTCCCGCAGGAACATACCATACGCTTCCCGTTTTTCTTTCGGTCAACACCGACAGACCTTGTGGCAACTTCTTGGCAACAGCCTTCAGATGCTGATAATCCTGTTCTATGCGCGTAAAGAGCGAGTCTGCATTCTTGCCAAACAGCATCCCATAAAACTTGATCCATTCTGCTCTCCCCAATGGCGAAGTCTCCATATAATCAGCAGCTTCAATGATGGGAATATGCAGTTTATCCAGTTTACCATACCCTCCACTGTTCTCGAAAGGAGAAACCAGGAGAGCCTCCGGCTTCAAAGAGATGATACGTTCAATATCCGGTTGCATACTGGAACCGCAATCCACCACTCTCTTCCTGATATCTGGAATATTGATATAATTCATATCACATACGCCACTAATGGCATTCTTGCAACCCAGTTCATACATCAGCTGACAATGGGGTCCCGTAAAGACCACGCTGCTCGTTACCGGTGTACGTACCGTATCTGTAGCGCATCTGGCAGCAGAAGCACGTCGCAGAGCAAGCCGTGCTACTGTTTCATTTCCCTCCTTCCCTTTTGGCACCAGAATGTAGCGATGCAGAAGAGTTCCCTCTTTCCAAGGATTGGCAAGAACCACCTCAGTATATTCTTGTCCGTGCTTCACCATCGTGAGATGCTGCGCATATTTCATCGGGATAGTATCTCCTGCATCCATATTATCTCCAGCCTGCGTCTTACCCACCTGGCAGGATACAAGAAGAGAAGCAATCCCCAAGAACAAAGCTGCCTTAAAAATCCTATGATTGATAAATATCTTTTTCATCATTAAGCATAATTATGTAATCTGTCTGCAAAAGTACAAAGAAAAAATAAGGCAGGCAAGTTTTCTGCAAAAAAAATGCTCCGGGAAAAGTCTTGAAACCTTTCCCGGAGCAATAAACATTATTTCTAAAAGGGTTCAGGCAAAATTACTTGCTCTCCTCCTCAGCCTTCTTGGTCTCAGCAGCTGTAGGACCATAGTAGCCATAGTAAGCCTGGTAGCGAGTGTAACCCCAGTTAGCCTGAGTCTTCTCTGGGTCGAGCTCCTTAGCCTTGTCGAGAACCTTGATAGCCTCCTGGTAAACCACCTTGCGGCCATTTGGATCCTGCAAGCTACCAGCCTTGCTGTTGTAGCAAGCACCGAGGTAAACCAAAACAACAACGTTGTCTTGCTTTGCGTCAAGAGCCTGCTTGAGGCACTTAATTGCATTGTCTGCATCATTCTTCTGGATATACATCATACCCTTGTTGGCGAGAGCAACGAAGTTCTTAGGATTCTTAGCGATAGCGCCATCCAAAAGTTCCATCTGCTCCTTCTCCATCTTCATAGAAGAATACATAGAGTTCAAACCATCAAGGATGACATCGTTAGTCTGATCCTTATCGAAGAGAGCCTTCAGCTTATCAACATAAGCCAAAGAATCTGCCTTAGTCTTCAAGCCATCCTTCATTACATAGAGCTTGAGGTTGAGAGCATCCTTAGCCTCCTTCTCGCTTGTCATAGCGATGTCGCAATACTTCTCGCAACGGGCAGCATCCTTAGCCTGATAAGCATAGCGAGCAGCGAAGAGAGCTACCTGACCGATATAATCCTTCTCAGCATCCTTCTGCTTAGCATCAATGCTTGCGAAGAGAGGATCAGAATCAGTATCAAGGAATGCACCCCAGTACTTCAATACCTCATCAGCCTTATTGTTCTGAGCTGCAGCCTGACCAGCGTTTACGAGCTGCTGACGTGCACCCCAAACACGTGATGCATTGCCCTTGAACTTAGGAGCAACCTTACCCTTAGCATTAGGAAGCTGATCGTACTTATAGCACTCAATAGCATTCATCAATGCATTGTAAGCACCCTCATTCATAGCATTCTCATCCACTGGATCATTTTTCTTCATGATTTGGTTGGTCTGCTGGATGCTCTGCTGGTCGTTGAAGGCCTTCATACCGAGATCAACAAGCTTGTTGTAAGCCTTTGCCTTCTCAGCATTGTCAGCCAACTGACCCAAATTCTGCTTAACCAAAGCCTCAGCCTCAGCATAAGTCTTAGCCTTCAGCACTGCCTTGAGGGCATCGCTGTCTCCTGCGAATGCTGATGTGGTACCTAGTACCATCATTGCAGCAACGATTAACTTTTTCATTTTGTTTAAAGTTTAAAAAGTTGAAATTTATAATTCTTTACGCGTCTTCAATATGATGTGAACGAGCGTTCAGGATGTTACTCCTGAACGTTCTCGTCTTCTTGATTCTCCAACTCAGTTTCAGCCTCGGCTACTTCTTCGGCAGTCTTGGCGCCCACTGTTTCATTCTCTATCTCCTCGCTCTTCTTGGCCCAGGCGGAACGGCTTTCCTCCTCTACCGATGCTTCGAGCTCTGAACTCATCACCTTACATACGCTGGCGATGACATCATTCTTCTTAGCCAGATTGATGAGGCGAACACCCTGAGTTGCACGACCCATCACGCGGCAGTCTGCCACTGCGAGACGAATTACAATACCACTCTGGTTGATGATCATCAGGTCATTGTCGTCGGTTACGTTCTTGATAGCTACCAGGCGACCAGTCTTCTCGGTGATATTGAGAGTCTTCACTCCCTTACCACCACGGTTGGTTACACGGTAATCAACTACGTCTGAACGCTTACCATAACCCTGCTCGCTCACTACCATTACGGTCTCCTCCTCAGGATCAGTGACAACAATCATACCAATCAAGGCATCATCACCCTCATCGAGACGCATACCACGAACACCGGTAGAAGTACGTCCCATGGTGCGGATCTGATTCTCATCGAAGCGAACAGCACGACCATTGCGGTTAGCGAGAATCAACTCATTATGGCCATTGGTCAGGCGAACATCTACAACTTCGTCACCTTCAACGATATTGATGGCAATCACACCATTGGCACGAGGACGAGAGTATGCTTCCAGACAAGTCTTCTTGACAGTACCATTCTTGGTAGCGAAGACTACATAGTGACTATTGATGAACTCAGCATCATTCAATCCCTTCAATCGGAGGAATGCGTTTACCTGATCATCGCTCTCAATGTTGAGGAGGTTCTGGATGGCACGACCCTTGGAATTGCGATCACCCTCTGGAATCTCGTAACACTTCAACCAGTAGCAGCGGCCCTTCTTGGTGAAGAACAGCATGGTCTGGTGCATTGTTGCAGGATAGATATACTCGGTGAAGTCCTTATCACGAGTGCGGGCACCCTTGGCACCAACACCACCGCGAGTCTGCTCACGGAACTCTGACAATGGAGTACGCTTGATGTATCCGAGATGACTGACTGTGATAACCACAGGATCGTTTGGATAGAAGTCCTCTGGATTAAACTCATGATCGTCTGGCTTGATCATAGTACGACGTGCATCGCCATACTTCTCCTTCACCTCATTGAGTTCATCCTTCATCACCTTCTTGCAAAGTTCTGGATCGTTCAAGATCTGGTTCAAGTAGTCGATGGTCTTCATCAGCTCATTGAACTCGTTATGCAACTGCTCCAGACGCAAGCCTGTCAACTGGCTGAGGCGCATATCAACGATAGCCTTACTCTGCAGTTCGTCGAGTTCGAAACGCTTCTCCAAGTTGCGCTGAGCATCAGAAGGCGTCTTGCTGGCACGGATGATATGAACCACCTCATCAATATTATCGCAGGCGATAATCAATCCCTCGAGGATATGAGCACGCTCCTGTGCCTTCTTCAGTTCAAACTGAGTACGGCGGATTGTAACATCATGACGATGATCAACGAAGTACTTCACGCATTCCTTCAAACTCAGGAGACGTGGACGACCATTAACAAGAGCGATACAATTTACTGAGAAAGAGCTCTGAAGAGCTGTCAACTTGAAGAGTTTGTTCAAGAGAACATTAGCATTCGCATCACGCTTTACATCAACCACGATACGCATACCCTGGCGGCCAGACTCATCGTTAACATTGGCAATACCATCCACTCTGCCTTCCTTGGCAAGATCAGCAATAGCCATCACGAGCTGCTCCTTGTTGACACCATAAGGAATCTCTGTGATGACAATCTTATCATGATTTTCACCAGACTCGATTTCTGCAGTAGCACGTACCACGATTCTACCCTTACCAGTCTCGTAGGCATCCTTTACTCCCTGGATACCATAGATGGTAGCACCTGTAGGGAAATCAGGAGCAGGGATATACTGCATCAAACCGTCTGTATCAATATCATTATTGTCGATGTAAGCACAGCAGCCATCAATTACTTCACCCAGGTTGTGGGTAGGAATATTGGTAGCCATACCTACAGCAATACCGTTACCGCCATTTACCAGCAGATTAGGAATCTTGGTAGGCATTACGGAAGGTTCCTGGAGGGTGTCGTCGAAGTTGTTCATCATATCAACGGTCTCCTTGTCGAGGTCATCCATGATGTGCTCACCCATCTTAGAGAGTCGGCACTCAGTATAACGCATCGCAGCAGGAGAGTCGCCGTCCACAGAACCGAAGTTACCCTGTCCATCAATCAAAGTGTAACGCATGTTCCACTCCTGACCCATACGAACCAAGGCACCATACACAGAAGAGTCACCATGTGGGTGGTACTTACCAAGTACCTCACCAACTACGCGGGCACACTTCTTGTAAGGTTTATCACTGGTGTTTCCAATACCCAGCATACCATAGAGGATACGGCGGTGAACAGGCTTGAAACCATCGCGTACATCAGGGAGGGCACGAGCCACAATCACTGACATCGAATAGTCGATGTAGCTAGACTTCATCTCCTCCTCAATGTTTATTTTCATGATTCTATCATGATCCATTGTCTGATTTTCGTCCATATTTAAATTTTAATTGTTTATACCTTATTATATATATACCTATTTACCTTCTATTTTCAGGCATTGACAGGTATTTGCCACCATCCAAGAGAGAAGCATCAGCGATAGCCTCCAACCAACCTTGCAAAAATGGCTCGAAATTGCGTTTAAGGGCATTTTTTTGCGTTTTAAGCCGTTTTAGCCTCTGCAAAATCACGACAAAGGTACAAAAATAAAATGAAATACAAGGCACTGAATCGAAAAAAAACGATAATTTAGCATTAATTGTGTTTTAAATAAGTAAAAAAGTTGCCTAAACTCTTGTTTGTTACCAAAATAATGTGTACTTTTGCATTTGAATTTAAAGAGTAAGACATGCAAAATCCATTTCAACATATCAACGACGTACTCAACTACAGTGGCAAAGAAGCCTACCGTATGTTGGGAAATCAGGTGAACACTGAGCACCTGATGTTGGGAATCCTGCATTGTAACAACAAGCAGGTGAACGATATTTTCGAGCATTTTGGCATCAACACCGACGTACTCCGCTCTACGCTTTACGATTCACAGGAACAGGCGATAGACAAAAACTCTGCTGAAGAAAATACGGAAACAGAAGAAGGAAGAGCCTTGAAGTACGACAAAGAGACTAGCGAAGTAATCAGCGAAGCCATTATCGAAGCTCGCCTCTGTGAGGGAAAGGCTGCTCTGGTACAACCGGAGCACCTGCTGCTCGCCATCTTGAAGAAGGACAAGTGCGACCCAGCAAAACTGCTCATCACACAAGGTCTGACCTATAAGAAGCTGTTCGACTATATCAATGGTATCAACCTGGATATTGACAACAAACTCTATAAGTTGAACCAAGAAGTAGAAAATTATAAGCGTAATCAGACTGACGGAGACTCAGGACAGGAAGCAGTAGATGAAAAGCCTGAAACAGAGACTGCACCAGAGCAGGAAAAGTTTTCTGCTGAAGATGACTTCAACCTGATCGACTTGAGAGACAAAAAACAACTTTCTGAAAGCCAGCTTCCAGAAAATCAGGAAGAAGCCGATACTTCTACCCTTCCTGACGGTGCAGCTTCAGCCCAGGACAATCAGGGTGATCTGCTGGATCCAGAGGAGGAACCTCTTGACTTCAGTGAAAATCAAAATTCCAACAACGGAAAGCAGGATGGTAACAACGGCAAGAATGCACGCAATGTAGTGGGCGCCAAGCCAACCAAGTCGAATACTCCATATCTGGACAAGTTCAGCTACGATCTGACCAAGGCTGCCAAGGACGGAAGCCTGGATCCTGTAGTAGGAAGAGACAAGGAGATTACCCGCCTGATGGAGATTCTGGGAAGAAGAAAGAAAAACAACCCAGTATTAATAGGTGAACCTGGCGTGGGCAAAAGTGCCATCGTAGAAGGACTGGCACAGATGATAGCCAAGGGCGACCAGAGTTCCCTCTTCTTCAACAAGCGAGTATTGAGTCTCGATATGACAGGCATTGTTGCCGGCACCAAGTATAGAGGTCAGTTTGAGGAGCGCATCAAAGGTGTCATCAAGGAACTGGAAAGAAACCCGAACATCATCGTTTTCATCGATGAAATCCACACTCTGATTGGTGCGGGTGGTGCTGAAGGATCCATGGATGCAGCCAACATCATGAAACCAGCTCTGGCACGTGGCTTCATCCAGTGCATCGGAGCCACCACCCTCAACGAATATCGCAAGAGTATAGAAAAGGATGGTGCTTTGGAACGTAGATTCCAGAAAATTATCGTAGAACCTACTACGGCAGAAGAGACACTGGAGATTCTGCATAACATCAAGGAGAAATACGAAGAGCATCATAATGTGAGCTACACAGACGAAGCACTGAAAGCATGCGTAAAGCTTGCAGACAGATACATGCACGACCGCTCCTTCCCAGACAAGGCCATTGATGTGATGGACGAGGCTGGCGCTCACATTCACATTAACAGTGCGACCGTCCCTGACGAACTCATAGAGGCTGAAAAGAAACTCAATGCAACCATCGCCAAAAAACAGGCTGCCGTGGCAAGCCAGAATTTCGAGATGGCTGCAACATTGAGAGACTACCAGACAAAGCAGGAACGCGACATTGAGATGATGCGCAAGCAATGGGAACATGGCGATCCGAACCACCGTGTCACCCTAGACGAAACGGAAATCGCAAAGGTAGTAAGCAACATGACAGGCATCCCTGTCCAGCAAATGGCAGAAAGTGAGAATGTCCGTCTGAGAAATATGGGTAAGACTCTCAAGGAAAAAGTGATTGCCCAGGACGCTGCCATCGACAAGGTAGTGAAATCCATCCAGCGCAACCGCATGGGACTGAAAGACCCTAACCACCCTATCGGCGTGTTTATGTTCCTAGGTCCTACAGGTGTCGGAAAGACCTACCTCGCCAAGAAACTGGCAGAAGAGATGTTCGGTTCGGCAGATGCACTCTTCCGCATCGATATGAGTGAGTATGCTGAAGGATTCAACACGTCACGACTCATCGGTTCGCCTCCAGGATATGTAGGCTACGATGAAGGTGGACAGTTGACTGAGAAAGTACGCCGCAAGCCATACAGCATCGTTCTGCTGGATGAGATAGAGAAGGCAAACAGCCAGGTGTTCAATCTCCTGCTGCAGGTAATGGATGAAGGAAGACTGACAGATGGAAACGGTCGCCTGATAGACTTCCGTAACACCATCATCATCATGACCTCCAACGCCGGTACTCGCCAGCTCAAGGAATTCGGCAGAGGCGTAGGTTTCAATGCTGGCGGAATCGGCAGCAACGGAATGCCTATAGACGAAAAGGATAAGGAATATGCTCGCAGCGTCATTCAGAAGCATCTGTCCAAGCAGTTTGCTCCGGAATTCCTCAACCGTCTCGATGAGATTATCACCTTCGACCAGCTCGATTTGTCTGCTATCACCAGCATCGTAGATCTGGAGCTGAAATCACTCGTAAAGCGAATTGAGAATTTGGGCTATCATTTCCAGATGACCGACAAGGCAAAGGAATTCGTGGCCAGCAAGGGATACGATGTGCAGTTTGGTGCCCGTCCATTGAAGCGGGCTATCCAAAACTACGTAGAAGACGGACTCTGCGAGCTGCTGATGGAGGGCAACCTGAAGTCAGGATCCGTCATCAGCATCGGAAAGAATCCGAAGAAAGACGAATTGACTTTCAAAAATATGACAAAAGATTAATTTGGTATATAAAATCTTACATCGGGGAGTTTGCCTGTGAAGGTAGGCTCCCTTCCATTTTGTTAATGATGGTTAACGCAAAGAAAACTCTTCACAAATTATTTTCTCAATTAGAAAATTTTAGTTACCTTTGCATTCACGTAAAGAGAAAAGCCATGATGGCTCAGTTGGTAGAGCAACGCATTCGTAATGCGTGGGTCGCGGGTTCGAGTCCCGCTCGTGGCTCTCTTTTCTTCCGCAAGCCGTGCTTGCATCTCCCTCCAGAAGTTTTTTTGTCTGCGAGATTAGCACATCGGTAGTGCACGGGCTTCCCAAGCCTGTGAGGCGGGTTCGACTCCCGTATCTCGCTCAAATACTGATAATCAGTAACTTACATCATTTTTCACCATTAAAAGCATAGTAAAATCCATCATTTTCACCCACAAAATAGGTACAAAATCGTGCATAATGTACGCCAATGTGAGTAAAATTGTAAGTAAATTAGTCCCTCCCTTATTTGGTTCATCTCTGCCATTGTCTGAAAATTCAGCACTGGAAGCGTAAACCTTTACGCACGATTTTTTGGGTTTTTCGATATAAGATACCGATATTTTTTATACCTTTGCATCAGATTTCAGAAAGATAAGAATTTCTTTTCTAATAGGTACGGTTCCTTTTTAATTAGGTTCAAATTCCTTTTCAGAAAGATATAGGTATCGAGAAAGAAATAGATGATATTCTATTATGGAACTAACGAATAAAACAAATAACAAACAATATAAACAGATCATGAAAGAGCTTTGGGCTACTGGCGACACCCAGAAGGTAGCAGAGGGCGTACTCGGCTTCGACTACATCTGGCAATACCAATTGAAAAGACAATATAAATAGGTATTATTAGAAGGTAAAAAGATAACGTAAAGTCCGGTAAGGCAAGCGAAAGCTTGATTCTTACCGGACTATTTTTTTATGAAATGGACTGACACTTGAGAAAAATTAAAGCCAATAGCTTAAGATAAATAAAGCCAATAGATGGCTGCAAGAACAGCAACGAGAATAACTCCCACCACCGTCTTGACCATACAGGTTGCAACCTTCTTCAGGATAAAAAAAACAACAACTAGCGCCACTAGGGCAAAAGCGTAATAAAGGAAATCACTATCCATTTCGTCCCTCCTTTCTGAATGGCTTGCGGTTTGTCTCCTTAGGATTTCTGCCTCTTTCTTCGAAAGGTCTGTTGTCTTCCTTCATCGCTCTGACGAATTCATTTGGAATCGGAGTTTCGAATTCCATTGGCTGATGGGTTACCGGATGATAGAAGCAGAGAACATAGGCGTGCAGGCAAAGGCGACCGCATGGATTATCACCATTACCATACTTGATATCTCCACATACAGGATGCCCCATATCGGCTGTATGAACACGAATCTGGTTCTTGCGGCCTGTCTCCAACTTATACTCTACCAAAGAATGCGCTGTGGTTCGTTGCAGGGTATGGAAATGGGTAACAGCATACTTGCCACCATTGTCAGTATCGCTGGCAAAGGTAATGTACGCCTTGTTGTCCTTCAACCAGTTGGCAACCGTACCTTCATCCTCCTCCATCTCTCCTGAAACCAGCGCCACGTATCGGCGGTCGTATACATTATGATGCCAGTCATCTTCCAGGGCAAGCTCAGTCTGCTTGTCCTTGGCGTAAATCATCAAGCCCGAAGTATCTCGGTCAAGGCGGTGCACCACGTGAGCCTGACAGTTCTGACGGGTCTTGTGGAAGTAATCATCCAATACGCTCTTTACATTCAGGGTAGAATGACCGGCAGCCATACTGAGAATGCCTACGTTCTTTTCAATGACGATGAGATAACGATCCTCATAGACAATCTTAAGATAACGGCTCTTAAAGACATCCTGGTTCTTCTTGGTCTTGCTCACGCTTACCTTCATACCAGGTTTCAGGGCATAGTCAAACTGGGTGATGGTTTTGCCATCCACCTTGATTCCCCTACCCTGCAGAGTTTGCTTCACCTTGGTCTTGCTAGGACCTTTCACGTTTTCCATCAGCCATTCCAACAACTGAGCAGGCTTTTCCACCTTGTAGTGGTCGTATTCATTTGGATTTCCGTAGCCATAGGCATTGTTGGTGTGCTTACTAAAATTTCCTTTTCTATTTTGTTGTCTCATGTTCTAAAACCTATTTCGTGTTTTGGATTCATCTTATGTTCTTAACACTCAAACCGAAGAATCAGCCCCTATTGGCGCCAATTCGACCTACAAAAGTAAGACTTTTCTGCAAAATAACAAAGAGGAGACCAGTTTTTAACTAAAAATTAGTAACTTTTGCCAATAAAACATTGATATACAAATAATTTTTCGTACCTTTGCACCCAAATAAAGATAAAATCAGATAAAAAGATATTTAGAAATAAGGAATGATTACAGTACAAAATCTTGCAATTCAATTCGGTAAGCGAGTGCTTTACAAAGATGTAAACCTCAAGTTCACACATGGTAATATTTACGGCGTAATCGGTGCCAACGGTGCCGGCAAGTCAACTCTCCTCCGCGCCATCAGCGGCGATTTGGAGCCAAACAAGGGAACTGTGGAGATGGGACCAGGCGAGCGCCTTTCCGTTTTGGAGCAGGACCACTTCAAGTATGACGAGTTCCGCGTGATGGACACCGTTCTGATGGGCCATCAGCCATTGTGGGAAAACATGAAGGAGCGCGAGCGCCTCTACTCTAAGCCAGAGATGACAGAAGAGGATGGTAACCTCGCAGCAGAATTGGAGCTTAAGTTTGCCGAGATGAACGGTTGGGAGGCTGAGAGCAATGCTGCCCAGTTGCTTCAGAACCTTGGCGTAAAGGAAGATCGCCACGACAAGCTCGTAGGAGAGCTTTCCAACACAGAGAAGGTGCGAGTGATGTTGGCGAAGGCTCTCTTCGGTAACCCAGACAACCTCCTCCTCGATGAGCCTACCAACGACCTCGACCTCGACACTGTAGAGTGGCTGGAGGAATACCTCAGCAATATCGAGCAGACTGTTCTCGTGGTTTCCCACGACCGTCACTTCCTCGATGCTGTCAGCACTCAGACCGTGGATATTGACTTTGGCAAGGTAACTATGTTTGCCGGTAACTACTCTTTCTGGTACGAGAGTTCTCAGTTGGCTCTCCG
>JAIINY010000307.1:0-3232 GCA_022741625.1 Prevotella sp.
GCCACAATCACTACATATTGCAATTATTGGTGGGGGTGCCGCTGGATTCTTTGCGGCGATAGAGGCCAAGCGCAACTTCCCTCACGCCGACATCACGATTTTCGAAAAGAATTCGAAGGTTCTCGCCAAGGTGGAAATCACGGGAGGAGGAAGATGCAATCTTACCAATTCCTTTGAGGAGATTTCAGACCTGAAACAGGCGTACCCTCGCGGACATAAACTGATGAAGCGACTCTTCAAGAGATTCGACTACCAGCATGCCTTCAACTGGTTTGAGGAGAACGGCGTGCCACTGGCTACGCAGGAAGACCAATGCGTGTTTCCGCAATCGCAGGATTCGCACAGCATCATCGACTGTCTGGTGAATACCGCCAAGCGACTGGGCGTGAAGATACAATGCAACCACCAGCTCACCGCCATCACCGAACTGGAGGATGAGCGCCTGCTCCTGGATTTCAAGGTTTCAAAAGAAAAGGGAAATCTATCGGGTGCATCTTCTGCCTCTCATCCCGTTTCCGAAATCAGGCAGATTGCCTTCCACCGGGTAGCCATTACCACAGGCGGTCATCCGAAGCAGGAAAGCTTCAAACATCTCTCAGACCTGGGACATGCGATAGAGCTGCCTATCCCATCGCTCTTCACCTTCAACATTGCCGACAAGGCTTTCAAGAATCTGATGGGCACGGTGGTAGAGCCGGTATATACCAGCATTCCGGGCACCAAGCTGAAGGCTGAGGGTCCACTCCTCATCACCCATTGGGGTATGAGCGGTCCTGCCGTGCTGAAGCTCTCATCCCATGCTGCCCGCTATCTGCACGAGAACAATTATCAGATTAAGATTTCCGTAAACTGGGTACACGAGAGCAACCGCTCGCTGGTGGAAGAGAACATCCAGGGCATCATCATCGCCAACCCGCAGAAGCAGCTGGCTAGCATCCGCCCTTACAATCTCCCATCCCGCCTCTGGCTCTTCCTGATTCAGAAGATGGGATATGCGCCCGAGAAGAAATGGAGCGAAATGGGAAAGAAGGGTTGCAACCTGCTGATAGAAACCCTCACCAACGACCTCTATCAGGTAAACGGAAAGGGAGCCTTCAAGGAGGAGTTTGTTACCTGCGGCGGCATCAGCCTCAGCAACATCGACCTGCATACCCTGGAGAGCAGGGTGTGCCCTCACCTCTTCTTCGCCGGAGAAGTGCTCGACATCGATGCCATCACCGGCGGTTTCAATCTGCAAGCCGCCTGGACCACGGGGTATGTGGTGGGACAACATATAGGAGAATAAAAGGCGGGGATTTCCTCGCCTTCGGGCTTTCTATCACTTTCTCAAAAACTTTTCTCTCCAAAAACTTGCCATATCAAATAATTATTGTACTTTTGCAGTAAGATTTTAAAAAAAGAAAGATTATGGCAACAAAACTATATCCTTTAGGCATACAGACTTTCGAACGAATTCGAGAAGAAGACAAACTGTATATCGACAAGACGGAATACATCTACCGCATGGCTCACACCAACGGTAAATATTTCTTCTTGAGCCGACCACGCCGTTTCGGAAAATCGTTATTGGTCTCCACCTTCAAAAACTATTTTGAGGGAAAGAGAAACCTGTTCAAAGGACTTGCCATAGAAAAGCTGGAGAAGGAATGGACAGAATATCCTGTGCTGCATTTTGACCTAAGCGGAGGCAAGCACATGGAAAAGGACCAGCTGGAGAGATACCTCGGTTTCATCCTGGAAATGGAAGAGAAAAAATGGGGTATCACCCAACCGCAGATTGATGCCAACAACAGACTGACAGAACTGATCTATACGGCATACGAGAAAACAGGGAAACAGGTAGTTGTGCTCATCGATGAATATGATGCGCCCATGCTTGACGTGGCACACGAACAGGAGCAACTGGATGCTCTGCGAAACATCATGCGCAACTTCTTCAGTCCTCTGAAATTCTGCGAAGCAAAACTCCGTTTCGTCTTCCTTACCGGCATCACCAAGTTCTCGCAGGTAAGCATCTTCAGCGAATTGAACAATATCACCCTCATCTCCATGGACAAAGATTATGCAGGCATCTGCGGCATCACTCAGGAAGAACTGCTTACCCAAATGCAGGAAGATATTGATATGCTTGCCCTATCACAGGACTTGACGAGAGAAGCTGCCATTGCCAAACTGAAGGAATATTACGATGGCTATCATTTTGCCAAGGTATCACCGGATGTCTTCAATCCTTACAGTCTGCTCAATTGCTTTGCAGAAAAAGAATTCGGCTCCTATTGGTTCAGTTCGGGTACCCCTACCTATCTCATCAATATGCTGAATAAGTTTGAGATACTTCCCAATGAAATAGCCCCCACAGAAGCACTGGAATCTGCCTTCGATGCCCCGACGGAAAAGATGAAGACCATCACCCCATTACTCTATCAGAGCGGATACATAACCATCAAGGATTACGACAAGGATACCCAGCTCTATACCCTCGACATCCCGAACAAGGAAATCAGAGTAGGACTGTTTGACAATCTCCTGCCCAACTACGTGGATGGCAAGAGTGCCCAGCAAGGAGGCGTCACCATCGCCAAGATGGCATCCCTTATCCGCAAGCAAGATATGGATGGTGCCCTGCAGCTTCTGCAGGATTACTTCGAAACCATTCCGTATTGCCATGTAACCAATCATGAGGGACATTATCAGCAGATGCTCTACATCATCTTCACCCTGCTCACGGGATTTGTTCTGGATGTGGAAGTACATACACCGAGAGGAAGAGTGGATATGGTTCTGCTTACCCAAACCGACCTCTACCTCATTGAGCTAAAGCTCAACAAGAGTGCCCAGGCAGCCATGCGCCAGATGAATCTGAAGAACTACCACAAGCGCTTTGCCCTCTGTGGCAAACCTATCACCAAGGTAGGCATCAACTTTGACAGCGCAACAGGCAGCATCAAAGATTGGATTATCGAAAAAGCATAACTTTACAGATATCACACTTCAAGATATCTCAATAAAAAAGGAGAAGACTCACAAGAATCTTCTCCTTTTTTATTGAGTTCTTTAGAATGAACTGATATTTTTCTTCCATTCAAATACTATTCTTCCTGCGAAACAAAATCTTTCACGATGCGGGTGTATTCCTCGTGATGGTCGCGATATGCCATGGCATGAACGGAACCTTTGGCGATAAAGATGGCTTTTCTGCCCTTCGTCTTTGCCTCATAAAGCGGATGAAGCA
>JAIINY010000308.1:0-3227 GCA_022741625.1 Prevotella sp.
AGATTGTGCCAGACTCTTCTTGCCTCCCGATGCCATCTGTGCCACTCTCGATGCTGTGGGATGAAACACGGACGAACCCAGACCTACAACGCTCACTGCCAGAAGAATTAGGAAGTAATTCTCGGCGAAAGCCAGCAGGAGCAGGCCCACCAATGTGAAACACATGCCGATGGAGAGGGCATAGGGACGGGGATGCTTATCGGCATAAAGTCCTGTGAAAGGTTGCAGAATAGATGATGTCATCTGGAAAACCAGCGTGATGATGCCTATCTGTGCAAACGAGAAATCGAACTTATCCTTCACTATCGGATAGATGGAAGGGATAATCGACTGAATCATATCGTTCAGGAAATGGGAAATGCTACAGATGATGAGCATGGAATACACTGTACCCTCTACCATCGTAGGATTTCCCTTGATTTTACTGCCTATAGACTTGATGTTCATTTCTTTTTTACTCTCTTATTTGAAAATCAACTTTTTATGTTTTTTTCTGCTTCAAGCTCCAATAACCTTCTCTTTGCGTCTAATCCTCCGGCAAAACCTGTAAGGCAATGATTGCTACCGATAACACGATGGCAGGGAATGAAAATGCTGATGCCATTAGCTCCGATGGCACCTGCCACGGCTCTTGTGCTATTGGGGTTACCCATACTTATGGCTATTTCCTTATAGCTTCTTGTTTCTCCGTAGGGTATGTTGAGCAATCTATGCCATACTTTTTTCTGAAAATCGGTTCCTATAGGACGCAACGGAATATCGAATATCTTGCGGATACCGGTGAAATATTCATTCAGCTGCTTCTTGGCAAGTTCCAGGATAGGGGTTGTCTCAATTTTGAACTCAGCCTTCATATACTGCGAAACCCGAAGCTTATTGCGCTCTGCACATGGCATTTCATTCCAATCACAAAGACACAAATCATCACCCACAGATGCCAGAATTAACTCTCCGCAGGGCGAGTTGTAATATTGGATGTTTATTTGCTGCATTCTATCAAATACGATGAAACGGAATCTTTATTTTTCATACAATTCTATCGGCAAACCATCTGGGTCACTGAAGAATACAAATCGCTTGTCAGTATATTCATCCGTGCGTATAGGCTCATGCGCGATGCCTTTACTGTCAAGTTCATCAATTGCATCCGAAAGATCATCTACCTCAAAAGCAAGATGGCGCAGACCGGCTGCTTCCGGATAGGAAGGACGTGCTGGTGGGTTAGGGAAGGAGAATAACTCGATGACATAGTTGTCATCAAGCCAGCAGTCAGCTTTCCATGAGTCACGTTCCTTACGATAGTTTTCACTCATGATCTTCATTCCGAGCACATCTGTGTAGAAATGCTTGGATTTCACATAGTCGGAGCAAATCACGGCTACATGATGGATTTTGTTAAGTTTCATATTTCTTATGTTATATTCAGTAATCAATGACAAGTTTTCAGAACTTCTTTGTTCTCACATGGCAATATGGCTCACCGCCGGTTTTCTCGTAGTAGTGCTGGTGGTAGGCTTCGCCAATATAGAATGTCTCCTCGGGTAAAAGGAGGGTATTCACCTCGTCACCCTTGTTGCGAAGCAGCTGCATCACCCTTTCTGCCGTCTGTCTCTGGGATTCATTACGATAGAAGATACAGCTGCGGTATTGTGGACCGAGGTCAGGACCTACGCCGTCCGTCTGTGCCGGGTCATGAATCTCGAAGAAAAGTTTGCATAGGCTCTCATATGATACCTCTTCGGGATTGAACTCCACGATGATGGCTTCTACATGATGTGTCTTATGGTCTCGAACATCAGCATAGGAAGGGAATGCCTCCTTGCCACCGGTATAACCAGCCAGGGTATTGATTACCCCAGGCTGTTTCTGAAACTGATGCTGCGTTCCCCAGAAACATCCGCAGGCAAAGATGCCCACTTCTGTCTTCTTGTCATCAGGTGCATGATAGATGTCAACCTTTGAGCATTCCTCAATGGCTTCCTTTACCATTTCCAGTGCCTTTCCATGCTTCTTCTGAAGGTCTGGATAGGCCTTGCCACGTTCAAAATTATGCTGGAGGTCGTTGTATTTCACCTGCAGGGCAATGGGATTCTGAGAGTCTATGATACCTTGGACGTAATCATAATAATCTGTTCCTTTCTTATGCGTGAGTAGGCGAAGGGCATTCACTACGCCAGTAGGAATTCCTTCATGAAGCAAATCCTCAAAAGAATAAGGACTGTCTTCTACCACATCATGCAGAAAACCTGCCATTTTCTCTTCGTCTGTATGTCCCATCAGTCCCACCGTCAATGGATGGAGAATGGCTGGATAGCCATCTCGGTCAAGTTGACCGGCATGGGCTTTTGTTGCTATGCTGAGTGCTATATCAATTGGATTCATTGTATCTTATGAATGTTTAAATGTGGGTAATGCCCAAAATCTTACGCTGGGATTTCATTACTTCTTGAATATTCATGCCATTAAGTGCGTTATATTGTACTTATTGTGCAAAAATAATAAATATTTTCAGATTTTGCAAGATAAAGTACAATATCGCATTCTTATTTATAATATATTATACTTTTATTGAACTTTTCTTTGAGTTTTGCCATATTTTCATTAACTTTGCCTGTAAAACTATCATTAAGGTTATGACTTAACTCCTCAGCGACCGCAGGGAGCGATAACTCCTTTAACTTCTGAACTTGCAAAACTTGAATATACAATGGTATTTTGAGCCGATTCAACATAAAGTCACCTTCAGAAATAGCTTCTCAAAAACAGCAATTCAACTTTTATTCTCCTTTCACGACCACCATAGTATGCACATAATCAACCATTTAAGTGTGAATGGAGAATTCTGTACCCCTATGGGCATGGTAAGTGGCAATGTTGTGCCATAGTGAGGCAAGAAGCACTACAAGCCGCTTTACGCCTCGTCAGTACTATCATGGCGACCTCTCAGTAACGTCTTTGCGCCTTGTAAGTACTATCATTGTTGCTTGTAAGTGCTATCATAGTTGCTTGTAAGTACTATCATCGTTGCTTGTAAGTACTATCATCGTTGCATCGGTTTTACGTAAATAGTCTTCGGAGTAACCTTTACTTGTTGTCGGAAGAATTAATGTTATAAGCCGGAGAACCCTATATCTTCAGCCGCACAACAGCTGTTGTGCGCTTGCATAACAGCTGATATGCGCTCGCCCAACACCTGTTGTGCAAGCGGAAATCAGCTGGTGGGCGAT
>JAIINY010000309.1:0-3221 GCA_022741625.1 Prevotella sp.
ATCAATCAGTTTTTAAAGGGTTAATAATTCAATTTTAATGGTTACTCATTCAGTTTTTTGTCACTCATCCGATTGGCGCCTTATCTCTGAATGACGGTGTCGCCTTTCTCCTAACGACAGTGCAAAGATACGGCTTTTTTCTGGAACCACCAAATTTTGGGTGGCGATAAGGACCGATTTTCAGCAGCTTTCAATTTGAAACTGCGTTAATAATCCTAACTCGTAAGATAGAGAAGAAAGAAGCATTGAGTTGCGTTCCTCGAAATATAGTTTTTTGTCCTAAAGTTCTTCCAGTAAGAAGGTTAAGCAGGATATCCATCAGCTGCCAAAAGTGACTCAGTGACTCAGTGACTCAGTGACTCAGTTTATTTCAGCCCGTATGTTCTACCCTCTTTATAGTAGATATATTATATATATATAAATATATATATAATATATAATCTATATGCTTACAATCTGTAAGCAGAAAACAACCCCAATAGGGGGTCGGAAATAAACTGAGTCACTGAGTCACTGAGTCACTTTTTTGGGGGGGGATAAAGCCCATTCTTCATTTATCTCCACTTTTGAGGAAGCACATGCTTGTGTCAAGAAAATGCGCTCCATCAGAATGGCAAGTCGTAGCCCGGCATTTCTTCCCCGAGAACGAAGCCGGGAAGCATCCCTTCCTGCAGCTCCATTTTCTCCATCACCTCGATATCCTTGATGCGATGACGGTAATCGTGGAGAATCGTCTGCGAGTCCAGCTCCTCTCTTCTTGCCCTGCTCAGTTCCAGATACTGCTTTTCCTGGTCTATGCCCAGGAAGCGGCGGCCCAGCAGATTGGCAGCGATGCCGGTGGTACTGCTGCCGGCGAATGGGTCAAGAATCCAAGTCCCCGGTTTGGTAGAAGCCAGAATGATGCGAGCAAGGAGGGCGAGCGGTTTCTGTGTAGGATGCTTGCCCTGCGATTTCTCCCATCTTGCGATGGCAGGCAGGCGCCATACATCCGTCATCTGCTTGTCATCATTCAGTTTTTTCATCAACTGGTAGTTGTAATAATGCGGCACCTTCTTCTCCTTTCTAGCCCAGATAACGAACTCGGTGGAGTAAGTAAAGTATCGGCACGAGATATTGGGCGGCGGATTTGTCTTAGCCCACGTAATGACATTCAGGATTTTGAATCCCAGTTGCGTCAGCTTGTTTGCCACGGAGAAGATATTGTGATAGGTTCCCGATACCCAGATGGTTCCATTCTCCTTCAGATGTTCCCGGCAAGCCGAAATCCATTCCTCGTTGAATTGGTCGATATGTTCTGGCGACCCGCCCTTATCCCATTCTCCCTTGTCCACGCACACCACCTTTCCGCTCTGTACGCTGATACCGCCGTTGGAGAGGAAGTAAGGAGGATCGGCGAAGATCATGTCGAACTTGAAATCAAATTCGCCCATCAGCCTGATACAGTCACCTTGGAGGAGAGTGAAATCATCAGTCCTATGATATATCGCCTTTTTGTTCATCATTTCGGGTGCAAAGGTAATGCAAATATCTGATAAATAAATGATTAGATCATTCTTTAACTTTCGTGATCAAAAAAGATCAATTAGGTTGGATGAAATGAAAAATGGATTAAAATGAATAAGAATCGAAAGTTTTTCATATATTATTTTGTTCTTTCTGAATATTGATGTAAATTTGCAAGGTGATTTTAATTTTTGGTATTGAAAGAAATAAAACTTAGCGAGATATGAAACAATACGAAGCTGTAATAGGGACCTTGAAGAGGTTGGGTGGATGTGCTACATTCGGTCAGCTGAATCAGGAGGTGTTCAAGATAGAGGATTGCACATGGAATACCAAGACTCCATTTGCATCCATACGTCGTATTGTGCAAGACCGCAAGGAAATCTTTCGCATTCGTCCGGGATTATGGGCTTTGGAGGAATATAGAAGTCTCTTGGCGGATAGGGGGATTGTGGCACAAGATGTGACGAATTCGGATCCTGAGCAGGTGCAGGAATTCAATCATTCCTATTATCAGGGACTTCTGCTGTATATCGGTAACATGAAGAAACTTGAAACCTATGTTCCTGCACAGGATAAGAACAGGAGATGTATCAATGTGAAGCTGGGCGAAATCTCCACATTGACGAAAGTTCCGCCATTCTCCTATCAGGAATTCATGAATAGGAGTAGCACGATAGACGTTATGTGGTTTCAGCCTAATTCTTTGGGCAGCGAGGTGATGATGCCCGATAGTTTCTTTGAGGTAGAGCATTCTACGGATATTCAGAATTCTCTCTGTAAGTTTGCCGACCTCCAGTGTTTCAATGCCCAGATGTTTATCGTGGCTGATGCCAGGCGCCATGATGAATTTATAGCCAAGTTGAGCCATGATTATTTCAAGCCTATCTCGGATAGGGTGAAATTTGTAAGTTATGACAAGCTTGATAGATATTATGAGGGGCTGATGACGCAGAGAAAGAGTTCGCTTATTCTCTGATGATAGGATTGGCTTGTCTATATTATCTATAAATAGAAGAGGTATTTGTATATACTAATTAGAAAGTGGTACACTTTTAAATTAGTATATACAGAAGTGTCAGGTTTTTACGAATGCCTGAAATCCGTCATATTATTCATTTTAAGAATTAGAAAATATGGATTTTTTTGATTTGTTGTTCGGTGGCGGTGAAGCCATACAGAGTATCTTTCAGCTAGGGTTTATCCCTAAAGAAGAGGACTTTAGAGAGTTTTCGAGTGTAGAATATCAACAGTTCAATGAGAAAGAGTGTGACATTTGCGGCAAGATGTACACATTCAATTCAGACTTGCCTGTTTCAGGAAATGATATTTATGCCTTCAGCGAGAAAGAGAAGGAGTTTATGCTGAAAGGGGCTGAGATTATTGACAACCTCTGTGAAAAGAAGACCTTCATCTCGGATGATGTAAAACTTCGATATGTTGCCACCTTATTGCCTGGCGTGTTCTCTGAAGGGACAAAATATGCTTGTAATGAAGAGTAATCTATGCAAAAATGAAAAAGGGGGTGTGTCATGGATTTATGTCACACCCTTTTTGAACTACTTAACAGGGCGACAAGTTTGTGTCCGTAATTACTCCGGGCGATGCCCTGGGCTAGGGCCAGGAACATGCTTGCTGATGGCGTTGACATCAATCTGATCATGAAGTATTCCGGTCTTACCCAGGAACAAATAGAAAAATTGAAATAAGATATTATC
>JAIINY010000310.1:0-3213 GCA_022741625.1 Prevotella sp.
CTCCTGGTCTTTGATGCTTGAAAGATGCAAAAAGTAATCACCCCAATCGGCATAAAGAGTAACGGAGTTTTCTCCGCCCAACATCAAATAGACATGGGCATAGTAGGTTTTGCCGGATGGTGTCTTGGTCTTGTAAATGATCTCGACATCGTCTTTATGATAGACGAGGGTGCGGGAGCTACCTAAAAAGAAGGTTGCTCCTAGCTTTGTTGAGAAATAAGATTTCATGATTTTGTATTTTGTTCCTCATTGCAGTATCGCTCTGCACTGGTCGTCGCTCGAATGGGGATGTTTTTTAACATTCTGCCTTTTACAGGCGCGAAATAAAATCATCTGCTGTATGTTCTGTTACAATATCGACAGAAAACCAACGCTTGCCTAAATCTTTTAGAGATGCACCAAAATGATAAACGATATCGTCTATAATAAGCCAACGATCATGTGAACGCTCAAAGGTATGAAGTCTTGTCGGCTCTAAAGGATACTGGGTGTTATAATTTGCTATAGCATCACATAAAGCAGGTGTTGCAAATCGACTTTTCACATAACAATCTAAAGTTACGCCTGTATTACGCTTATGAAAACGATCCAAGAGAGAAGCTGTTATATAGTCATCAATTAGAACGATCCTACGTTTAGCCTTTTGGATTAGCTCCTCTACCAAGACAAAGGCATCAAACATTTGTCCATCAAAGAAAATCCCCAATTTTTGCTTAAGCGAACCATCATCTAGACGACTCATAATCTGATCAAAACGAGCATCTATATTTTTCAAGCCTCGTTTAGTTTCTATACGAAATGCTTCAAGCGACTCTATTCTCTGAAATAATCCTGCATTAGAGAAGATAAATTTGCGCATGGCAACAAAAACATCGATTATGCGAATGCTTGTCTCAATAGCACGGTCACTTTTCAATACGGATGACAATTGGCTTACACCTTGTTCAGTAAAAGCAAAAGGAGGACGTCTGACTCCCATCTTTATAGCCTGAATTTCATCTTCACTCATATAATTGGAGGTCACAAATTGTGACTTCCAATTATTCCATTCCTCTTCTGTCAAACGAAACATATAATAATCAGGAAAGCGCTTCATGTTACGCTTTACTGCCTGATTAAGAACTTTTGTCTCAACTTGGTTATAGAAAGCAAAGATACAACTTTATTTCGGAACAACCAAGAGATTTTGAAAAAATCTTGCGTAGAAGAAAGGAATCTACATTGAACCCATCCAAGACTGTTGTTCTGCAACTACTAATTTATTTAAGGTCGGAAGCATCTGCTCTATCTTGCGACACTTCACCTTATTGTAATAGAAGTCGATGTCATCTAGCAACTCATTGGCTTTCTCTTCTTTCATGTCCCCACCATAACCACCTGCTACTACACAGATAGCACCAAGACGGCGTGCGTCCTTGTCTATGCTGAAATTATAGACACCTCTTAGTATCTTGGGAAGAGTATTATAGATGACATTGCAATAGTGCAAGAGGTCTTTGAAATCTGACTATTCCGTTAAGTAGGCTTCGAGCATCTCTTCCTGATATTGGCGGAGAAGCAACAAGTACTTTTCCTTGGATTGCGCTGATGACGCAGATATTTGACCTATTTGCTTTGATGAGTAATCTTATCTCCTGCATAGATGAACGACTGAGGAACCTTGAAGTTTGGTATCAAAGACTCGGGATTAATTGCTTCCTTATATTCCTTACAATCCTTTATCTTCAATGCTACTGCCTTCTCCCTTCCCTTATAGTACTTATCAAAGAACTTCCTGGTAATGCCAGACTGGCGTCTGGTTTCTTTCCAGATGTTCTCTGGGGTATCACAAAGGATTTCGTCTATCTTAAATTCACCAACTATCTTGCTGATGGGACGGCTGGCGTAGATATATATGGTATCCACCTTTTGCTTGAAGAGAACCTTACGGTACTCATATTGCTTTTCCCCAGAAAAGATTTTCTTAACAAACTCTGGTTTAATCGACAATATAACGTTCATTAATTTCTCCTAATTCTAATAATTTGTCAAACTGGGCATCAGTTAATCTGAAGAAGCCCCAATATCTGGGGGTCAGACCGACTCGCTCTTTCATTACCTTGTTGATTACCTTTTTGGTAAAAGCTATATTGTACACCATCTTGATAACGGTAAAATAGTCCTTATTCTTGTACCAATCTCTTAATTCTTCCTCGCCAAAAACAGAATAGCGATTCGTATATTTTACGAAAGCATCCTCATCAGCAAAATCTGTGATGGTCTTAACCTCACAAACAGTGCAAACAGAGGTACAGACACTACGGTAAGCAGCAGAACCCTTGTAATCGTTGGTGCGATAGATAATGAGTTTATCACCCTTCTTTAAATACTTAACCCCACCCATCCAACAGACATATATCTTATAGATACTATTGGTTTCAGAGACATCTTGTATGAGGTCATACTTTAGCTCATTTGTCAATATGGAGTCTGGGAACAGTTTGGTATGATATTCCGGATTGATAGAGAGTACATACTTTCTGGAACCTGCCTTCCGGACAAAGGGATAGTCAAGCATCAGGTCGTTTACTTGTGTTCTCATGTCCTTGACCAATACATACTCGCTACTACCATCTTTGTGGTTCTTGTCTGCTATATGAGAGAAACCGAATTTCTCGAACATCGTTACTAGCTTCCGCAATTCCTCTGTCGGGAACATGGTGACATAGATTTCATCAACATCCTCAGCAATTGCCTTATCCATGATTTTCTTCATGAATCGCTCACCACGAGTGGTATGTCGGTCTTCATTGTCCACCTTGAAGGTACCCACCTTCAGGCGTTTCTTGGCAGGAAGCGCTGGGGTAAGGTCGGAAAGTTCCTCTTCCTCTATCTTCAAATAAAGAAAGTCTTTCAACTCGTTATCTACATAATAGCAATAAGCTGTGGCTCCTGCTGCAGCCTTCTTGTTATACCATTCATTAAACTCCGGATAGCTGGCTCTCAATGAATCGAAAAAGGAATCATTGAGATCGATATCTGAAAATCGTTGTACCTGTAAGTCCATAGGTCTTCTTTCTTGATTGTTTCTTATCTTGTTTTTTAACTCGTCAGCAGGTTTCTCCACCACTTTCTGTTCTGCCTGGCTGGCATTGGGCGCAATGAGATTGTTACCTCCGTGAATATTGAAGATGACATGAGGATCCTGGCACTCCTTGATTTGATCAATGAGGT
>JAIINY010000311.1:0-3208 GCA_022741625.1 Prevotella sp.
GCCCAGACCATGGATGAGGTTCGCAAGGCAATGCGCATCGACTACTTCAGTGATGCTGCCTATATTGAGGAGCAGGCTGCGAAATATAGAATTTAATACTTATCACTTAAGCATAGGAATAAGTGAATAAACGAATATTGCAATTAGCGGTACCGTCGATAATATCCAATATCACGGTACCGCTTTTAGGTTTGGTGGATGTCGCCATCGTGGGTCATATCGGCGATGCGGCTTATATCGGATCCATCGCCGTAGGCTCGATGCTCTTCAATGTCATCTACTGGCTCTTCGGATTCCTGAGAATGGGAACCAGCGGAATGACTTCACAGGCTTTGGGCAGGAGAGACTTTGCCGAAGTGCTGAGGCTCCTGGTTCGGTCTCTGGGCATCGGTGTAGGGATAGGACTCCTGTTCTTTATCCTGCAGCGATGGATTATCGGCTGCGGACTGTGGGCGATGTCGCCGGAAGCGGATGTCGTGGAACTGGCCCGCAGATATTGCTATGTCTGTATCTGGGGAGCGCCTGCCGTGCTCGGACTCTATGGATTCACGGGCTGGTATATCGGTATGCAGAACACGCGCATTCCGATGGTGGTGTCGCTTTCTCAGAATGTAGTGAACATCGTAGCCTCCCTTGTGCTCGTCTTCGTCTGCAGGATGACGGTAGAAGGTGTGGCACTCGGAACGGTCATCGCCCAGTGGTGGGGATTTCTGATGGCTTGCGTGCTCTATCGGCTCTACTATCGCCGGTTGGGCAAGTATGATTATCGCCAGCATCTCTTTGCCTCAGAACCGCTGAAGCGATTCTTCTCCCTGAACAGAGACATCTTTCTCCGTACCGTATGTCTGGTGGCTGTAAACCTCTTCTTTACGGCAGCCGGTTCCAGGGAGAGTACGCTGGTGCTGGCAGTGAATACCCTGCTGATGACGCTCTTCACCATCTTCTCTTATTTCATGGATGGTTTTGCGTATGCGGCAGAGGCTTTGAGCGGCAAGTATTATGGAGCCGGGAATAGGGAGGCGTTCCGGGAAGTGGTGAAGCGGACGATGGGTTTCGGCGTCGTGGTGGCGATTCTTTTCACCTTATTATATATAGTGGGTGGAGAAAACTTTCTCTCTTTGTTGACTAGCGACAGTCAGGTGGTGGCAGCTGTGGGTGCGTATCAGGGATGGGCGGTGCTCATTCCGCTGGCAGGTATGTCGGCATTTGTCTTCGATGGCATCTTTGTGGGCATCACCCAGTCGAAGTCGATGCTTTGTTCCACCGCAGTAGCTTCTGCTTCATTCTTCGGAATGTATTTTGCGCTTCATCCTTTGTTGGGCAATCATGCCCTGTGGCTAGCTTTTATCCTCTACCTTGTTTTACGAGGTATCGTATTGTTCTACATCTATCGCAGAAAACTGCGATAGTTGTAGAACGACAAATCAATCCTCAAAAATTGCACACTTGAAATATAGTGTGCGCATTTTATGTAAAAACTACATTAATTTAGTTTAAAACTTACGCTTTTATTCTTTTTCTTAGCATAATTTTCGTAATTTCGCAGAATAAAACTTTAAAATATATAGAGTAAAATGACAGCAGAAGAGTATTATCAGGAAGGAAATGCCTGGCGAAAGCAAGGCGACTTCAAGCGTGCCCTCGACAGCTATATGGAGGCGATAGCTCTCGATCCGGAGAGTCCTGCCGTGGCAGCCAAGGAGATGCTGGATGATATCATGAGCTTTTATTGCAAAGACTACTACAATCCATAGCAATCTGTTGTGGACAGCAGTAGTTTTTGTTACTCCAGGGAAGAATGATAATATAAGAAAAAGAAAATATATAGAATATGAGCAAAATTAAAGGGGCCATTGTGGTCGATACGGAGCGTTGCAAAGGATGCGCACTCTGTGTAGAAGCTTGTCCTCAAGATGTCATTGCGTTGGCTCTGAAAAAGGTCAATGTGCATGGCTATCGCTATGTTGAGGCTGTCAATGCCGATGCGTGTGTGGGGTGTACCTCGTGCGCCATCGTCTGCCCTGACGGCTGCATCACTGTTTATCGTAAGAAGGAGGACTAAACAATGGCAAATCAAGAAGTAACATTAATGAAAGGCAATGAGGCGATAGCCCATGCCTGTATCAGATGTGGTGCGGATGGCTTCTTCGGCTATCCTATCACACCTCAGAGTGAGATTATAGAGACGCTGGCTCTGCTTAAGCCTTGGGAGACATCGGGAATGGTGGTTCTGCAGGCAGAGAGTGAGGTAGCGGCTATCAACATGGTTTATGGTGGCGCCGGCGCCGGAAAGCGTGTCATCACCACCTCGTCAAGTCCGGGCGTGGCTTTGATGCAGGAGGGCATCTCCTATATGGCAGGTGCCGAGATTCCTGGCGTTTTCGTTAACGTGCAGCGTGGAGGTCCGGGATTGGGTACCATCCAGCCATCTCAGAGTGACTATTTCCAGGCTACCCGCGGCGGTGGTAACGGCGACTACAACGTCATCGTGCTGGCTCCTGCTTCTGTTCAGGAGATGGCAGACTTTGTGGACCTTGCCTTCAACCTCGCCTTCAAGTATCGCAATCCGGCGATGATCTTAAGCGATGGCGTGATCGGACAGATGATGGAGAAGGTGGTGCTGCCACCGGTAAAGCCTCGCCGTACCGAGGAGGAGATTGCCAAGGAGTGTCCTTGGGCTACCATCGGTCGTCCAAAGAGTCGCCCGGTCAACATCATGACCTCTCTGGAACTCAAGCCTGAGGTCATGGAGGCACGCAACATCGCCCTTCAGGAGAAATATCAGAAGATTCGTGATACCGAAGTAAGATATGAGATGGAGCAGATGGAGGATGCCGACTATGTAATCGTAGCCTTCGGTAGTGCGGCACGTATCGCCGAGAAGAGCATCGAGAATGCCCGAGAGCAGGGCATCAAGGTGGGTCTCTTCCGTCCTATCACCCTCTGGCCTTTCCCTGAGAAGGAACTCCATGAGCTGGCAAAGACCAAGAAGGGCATTCTGGTTGTTGAGATCAATGCCGGTCAGATGGTTCAGGATGTACGCCTGGCTGTGAATGGACAGGCTCCAGTAGAGCACTTCGGGCGTCTGGGCGGTATCGTACCAGAGCCAGAGGAAATCGTTGAAGCATTAAAGAAGTTAATAAAATGAATGATATAATTTCACCAGAGAATCTGGTATATAAGAAGCCTACGCTGATGAACGATACCC
>JAIINY010000027.1:0-18636 GCA_022741625.1 Prevotella sp.
CATATCTTTGCACTTAAAAAAAGTGGCACATGTGCCATAAATTTTAAGTAGGGGCATCTATTCGAGCCCACACGCATTTGCAGGTGATCTTTTTTTTTGCAAAGATATGCTTTTTTTTTGCAAAGATATGCTTTTCTTCTGAAAGAAGCAAGGAATTATTGGAAAATGTTTGAGGGTGAGGGAGATAAAAAGAAAAAGGTGTATCCCGCTTGCCCGATATATGGGGCAAGAAGGATATACCATTTTATATTATGGGTTAGGATAATCTTGATTGATACCTCTAGGAAGAAAATAACCCTTGATGCAATTTGGATTGCAGACACAAATCTGAATATGATTCTTTTCTCTGAATCCTGCATTAGGATATAGTTCCTGCCCTTCCCAAAATACACCTTTTACAGAATCATAAGGATGGGCATTAGCCTTTTTGTTGTATGTTAATGCTGTTTGAACAACAGCACAATCCAATTTTCTAATCAGTAAATCTGTAGATTTACCGATAGATGTATTTTTGGGTAATTCTAATCCTGACTCTTTATAAAGTTCAACCATAGACTCATACGCATCTTTTAATTCCTGAAGATAAGAACTGTCCGTAAGGTCAAAACAATAACCTAAGTCTATTATTGCTCCAACAACAGCCGGTTCTTTTACTTGCGAATTTCTCCTTTTTGCTAAATCTTTAGCCCATAGCCAAGCTCTTTCTTCGTTATTCTCCCAAAAGTAAATACCATTACCTAACCAGTCATAGTCATTAGTACTGGAAAGAAGATCGGTCTTTCCAGCAACTACGGCATCGACAACAGACTTGTCGCAACCATGAAATCCAATTACCAGGTTGGAGCGCCTTGAATACAAAGACTTGTCCATAGTTTTATCTCAAATGTGGTGCAACTTCTCCGTTTGGCAACAAGATTCCTGCCTCAATGAGAAATTTTCTTGCTGCTTCTTTACTGGCAGTAGAAGCCTTTCTTGCAGCCTCTAATCTTTCTTGTCTTTTGCTATCAAATAAATCCATATTCTACCTCCTTGTTTTAATGATTCAACTTTCGTGCTGCAAAGATACGCTTTTCTTCTGAAAGATGCAAGGAATTATTGAAAAATGTTTGAGGGTGAGGGAGATAAAAAGAAAAAGGTGTATCCCGCTTGTCCGATATGTTGGGCAAGAAGGATACACCTTATTATGTATTCTTATGAAAGTAAGAAATTACTCTCCATATTTGTCATTCTGCTTGATATTAGGATTTGCGTTGATTTCGCTCTGAGGAATAGCAGAAATTGCTTTGTAATAGTCACGATCGAATGACTTCTCCTCTGAGTTCAAAATCTGGTGCCAACCTTGATCAGCTTCGCTAGTATAACGAACAATCTTCTCATTGCGACGGAGACAATCGAAATAACGGTGACCTTCACCAACCAATTCCTTACGACGCTCGATAGAGATTCGTTCTGCAGTGATGTTTTCTGCTGTTACAAGCTTAGATTCATCAGAGGTACGATTCTCAATAATTGCATTGAGATACTCAGCTGCCTTTGTTTTGTTACCAAGATTAAAAGCACACTCAGCAGCTGTTAAATATACCTCAGAAAGACGCATCATAGGTACATTAGAGTAACGTGGATCACCATTTACTGCTGGAATTTTGTTCAACCAAACTTTGTTGTCGCCATAAACTTTCTTGTTATCTGGATTCAGAGATGCCAAGAATACGTTATTACGAACATCCTTTGGATCTGAAGATAACATATCTACAAAACTCTTAGTAGCAACAACATCACTATATCCTACATGGTCATCACTATTCTCGTTGTACAGATAGCCTATACCATTACGGTCTGTCCAGTCATTATTGTCATTGATCATAATTTCAAAGATCATTTCATTTTCATGAACAGAACTTGTTTTATACCAAGCATTTACATACTGGTCCTTTGTCCACAACTGGTAAGGAGAGTTCTTGATGATATCTTCTGAAACATTCAGAGCCTTTTCCCATTCACCCATTGTCAGATAAACACGAGCAAGGAGTGTCTTAGCTGCCCAAACATTGATATAACCTTGGTCTTTATCCTCTGTTAATGCATTAGAATTGATGGCCTCAGTTAAATCTTTGAGAACTTGTTCGTAGTTCTCTTTGACTGTCAAACGTGGCAACTGGCAAGTAGCAATGTCTGCAGCAGAAACAACATTCTCAGTAAATGGAACACCCAATGATGCACCATTATCCTCTGTATAAGTCTTACCATAAATGCGTGCCATATCAAAGAGGGCCATTGCACGAAGAACCAAAGCTTGGCTCTTGTAATTTGCTATAGTTGCTGCAGCTTCGTTTTTATCTTCAAGTTGACCATCAGCAGCAGCGATAATGCGATTTGCACGTCCCATAACAATATAAGGTGACTGCCAAATTGCATTATCAGAGAATCCTGTACCTGTAGTGTATTGCATGAGATAGTAGAATGAAGCACGGTTACTGTTAGTACCTGCCAATTCGTTACTCTGCATATCATCTGCATGAACATCGCCATACAGGAACATACGGGCTCCATAATAGTCAATCAAAGTGCTGTTGCCCTTTAAACCAGCATACAAACCTGCAACAGCTGTTCCCATGTTGTCGCTATTTGTGATACCTTTCTTTTCCTCTACACCATCTGATGGTTCAAGGTCAAGCCAGTTGTTTACGCAGGAAGTCAGGACTGTTGCTGACAATGTTGCGCAAAGTGTTGCTTTATATATATATTTAAATACTTTCATTAGTCTAATCATTTTTGTTTAGAAACCAAGTTCAATACCGAATGTGAATGTTCTCAATGATGGAGTCTCGAATGTACAAAGACCATCTACAGGAACCTCAGGGTCTACTGTGAGATCCTTTGATTTCCAAGTCAGCAAGTTAGATGCAGCAAAGTATGCACGCGCCTTGCTAAGACCGATTTGTGAGATGAAACTCTTAGGTGCATTGAAACCAACAGACAAGCTCTTGACACGCAAGTAGTCTGTTGACATCATCCAACGTGAAGACATTGTTGTGGTAGAACCATACTGGAACTTAGGCAATTTTGCATTGTCACCTGGCTTCTGCCACATATCCTCTATCTTATAATAGGCTGGTACTGCTCCAGAATAGAGGTATGAACCACCATTAGTATGCTGCCATGTAGCATAATCCATAGCGTCACCGCCCAGAGAGAATGTCAATGTCATACCAAAGTCGATAAACTTATAGCGCAAAGTATTTGTCAAACCACCTTCAATAGCTGGATCATGCTTGCCAACGATAGTCTTGTTAGCTTCTGCATACTTTGTTGTTGTTGCACCTGTTCCATCATTCTTATAGTACAATTCCTGACCAGTTTCAGGATCAACGCCAGCATATTCGTATGTATAGTAAGAATAGTATGGCTCACCTTCCTTGTGGATTAATATACCATCGATGATTTGATTCTGACCACCATAAAGCTTAGACACCTTGTTGCTATTATGAGCAAGGTTCAGAGTTGTAGTCCAGGTGAAATCCTTTGTATTAAAGTTATTTGATGTGATAGTAACTTCATATCCAGTATTCTTCAACTCGCCAACATTCTGAGGAGAAGTGAGTGCATAACCTGGAGAAGAGAAATAGCCTGGTACAGCAGATACTGGCAAATCGAAGATCAAATCACTTGTAGTACGAGTATAGTAATCAAATGTCAAAGACAGACGATTCCAGAGATTCAAGTCAATACCGATATTCAGAGCCTTGTTTTTCTCCCACTTCAGGTTCTCGTTTGCGATACCTGAGATTGCAGAACCATTGGTGCCGTTATAGAAGAATCCCCACTTATACCATGATTTGTAACCATAGTAAACAGAAGGCTGAGTACCATTAACACCATAGGAAACACGAATCTTACCATCTGTCAACACATCTTTGATAGGATCCATGAATTTCTCACTTGTGAATCTCCAAGAACCAGACAAAGACCAGAAGTCGCCCCATCTGTTTTCGCGAGCCAAGCGAGAACTACCATCACGACGATAGCTGACACCAAAGTAATACTTGTCAGCATAATTGTAATTAACACGGCCTAAGAATGATGTTAAGCGATAACCTTGCTTATCTGTTTGGGTACGTGTGTTATTCGCATTTTCAAACTCATACTTATCGCCTGGATAAGAATCACCACTGAGATATGTCTGAGTATAGTGATAATCCTCTGTCTCAAAGCCAAGTAAAGCATCTACGTTATGCTCGCCCAACGACTTGTTGTAAGAAGCCTGTGTCTGGGTATTCAATGTATTGAATTCATTGATAATACGCTGAGCAACACCACCTGGTGCACCATCATTAGAGAAACGATCCCAAAGAACAGTCTCTGTTGAGTTGATGTAATCGTATGAAACCTTCTCGCTTATCTTCAAGTTGTCCCATACGTTGTATGTCAACTGCATACTGTTCAAAGCACGGTTGATGACGTTCTTGTCAGAACTATGCTCCTGCTCGTAAAGTGGGTTTACGCCAAACATACCGCACTGTGTCAAGTTTCCTTCAGAATCATAAGGAACTGAAGATGGACTCTGGAAGAAAGCATAGTTTGCAATGGCACCAGCATATGAAGTACCTTCATTTACTAAACTCTGGTTCATCTTAGAGAATTGAGAGTTTACTCGTAAATTGAATTTTCCAAAATCGTGACTTACACTAGCATTGCCTGTAAAACGCTCTAATCCTTGTTTGTACAAGATACCTTCCTGTTTCATGTATGAAACCGACGAATAGAACTTGGTCTTTTCGCTACCACCAGAAACACTTACCTGATAGTTAGAATGAGAACCTGTACGGAACAACAAGTCTTTCCAGTCTGTATAGCCATTTTCTGGTTTTGCAGCAAAGCGGTCAATTTTTCCATCTGCAAAAGTTGTTGCAGTAGCATCGTCATAACCTGCATTGTATATTGCATAATTCTTCAAACCAGTATAAAGTAATTCACGACGATCGGCACCGCTCAACTGAGGACGGTAATCAATAGCCATATTTGAGAAACCCCAATCGCTACGGAATTCTACGTTTGTTTTACCAGCCTTACCGCTCTTTGTTGTAATGACAACTACACCATTGGCAGCACGAGAACCATAAAGTGAAGCAGCTGCGGCATCCTTAATAACAGTAATAGACTCAATGTCGTTACTGTTCAGGGTAGCCAAGAGACTTGTACCTGCATCGTTATAACCACTGCCAGGTCCATTGATAGCACTCGCATTATCTGCGTTTATAGGAGTACCATCAATTACATACAATGGATCATTTCCTGCGTTGATTGAGCCCATACCACGTACACGAATGCTGCTAACTGCACCAGGAGCACTTGATGAGCCTGATACAGAAACACCTGGAACGCCACCTGAAAGCTTATCGGTAAGTGATACAACTGGAATGTCTTCCAAGCTCTGAGTATTCAATGTTGAAGCAGAGCCAGTGAACGAAGACTTTTTAAAGTTACCATAACCAGTAACAACTACCTCATCCAAAGCCTTGTTGTCTGGATTCAATACAATCTTCAAGTTTGCACCTGCCTTAACTGTTTGAGAGTTCATACCAATGTATGTAATCTCCAACTTGGCTCCGGCAGGAGCGTTCAATGAGAAGTTACCATCAATGTCGGTAACAGTACCTGTGTTAGTGCCCGCAATCTTGATAGAAGCACCGATAACAGGGCTTCCGTCCTCAGAAGAGGTCACGTGACCAGAGATTTGACTTTGTGCAAAAGCCATGCTCGTGCTAAGAGCAAGACCTGCAACTACTGTCATGAGTCTTTTTTCCATAAATCTCTCTCGTTTTAAATAAATGAATATATAATGTTTATAATTTCTTTCTCTCTACTTTTCTTATATGATCACTCACAAGGAGTTATCATCATCTTCTTGCTCTCCACCTCTTGCCCCGAGGTGGAGGAGTTCGCTTTTTATACCTTTTATATAAGGGTCTGTAAGTCTAAAACTTACTTAATTTTAAAAAATCTTTTAAATCGGGTGCAAAATTAAGCATTATTTAGGAAACCGCCAAACTTTTTTCAGAAAAAGTTGCACTTCTCCCTGCGTTTTGTTATAAAAATCCAGTTTTTATGCACTTTTTCTTATAAAATGTAAAGAGACGGGCGACAGTTCATATCAAAAAACGCCGCCCGTTTAAGAGTTTAGCTTTCTGCCTCCAACTCCTTGCCGGGAAAACAAGGTGTATTACCAAATAATAGAAACGAAAAAGGTGTACCCCCTACTGCCCAATAGCAATAAAAGGGTACACCTTATTTTATGTGATACTTGTAAGTTGCCGATTAACGGTTACCACCAGCCCACCAAACATTTTCGGTGAAGATATACTTACCGGCATCATTTCCTGAACCGAAAGCTTCCTTCACGTTAGGGTTTGAAAGAACATCGCTTGAACCATAAGGCAAACGAAGTGGCAAACGGTTCTGACCTGCCTGAGTATTGTTAGGGTTGGTCATGGCTACAGGATAGCTACCATCAAGATACTTGCAGCGGCGCATATCGTTGAAGGTCTCCAACTGCTCGTCACGTGTCTGGGCGATATACTTCTGAACCAGAATCTCGTTCAATGGATTTGCAGCAAACTTAGCAGCAGTCTCGCCAGCAAGATAAGCAGCAACAGCATCGTCGCTGAACTCTGTAGCACCTACAGTAGCATAGTCAGCAAGAGAAGCCTTGACTGCAGTCTCGAAGTCAGCCTTGGCATCCTGACCCAAGCGAGCCTTTACCTCTGCGATGATGAAGTAAAGCTCAGACTTGCTCATCAAATGGCTAGGAATCTTAACCTCGTTCATACCATTAAAGAGCCAGAGAGGGAAATTGGTAGCACTGGTTGCACCGGCTGCTTCCTTGTCACCAGGAGTCATCAAGCCCAACTCAGCAGGAGCACCATAGTAGTCTGCACCATTATAATTATAGATAGCCTCACGTGGGTCCTGACGAGCTACCATCAAGTCATCAACAGTCTTGGATGAAGCACTATACTCACGGCTATACCAGTAAGCAGACCATGCATCAATCTGGTTGTTGCCATCGAAGATATTCAGGTTAGCACCATCGAAGCCATCAGCTACAGCAGCATTAGCCTCTTCCAGAATCTGAGCATACTGTGCATTCTTGTCGGCAGCACGACCTGCCTCATGCAAGAGATAGCGAGCCTTCAAGGCATGGGCAAGTCCACGCCACTGAGTCAAGTTGCCATTGAACAAGACATCGTAGGCACCAGCATTCTTCATCTTGCCGGCAATAGCCTGATCCAGATTACCCTTGGCAGCATCCAGCAATTCCAGGATGTGCTTGTAGATATCTTCCTGAGAATCGAGCTTAGGAGCAGATACCTTGAAAGCCTCAGAGCAAGGAATGTTACCAAACAAATCGGTCATGATTCCCCAATCGTAAGCTGCCAGAATCTGACCCATAGCCTTGATATCAAGCTGTCCGGCACTATTGCCACCCTCTTCACACTTAGCAATCATCTGCTGAATGTTGTTGAGGTTAAGATAAGTACCGTTCCACTCATTATCGAAAGTAGAAGCAGCAGCAATCTCATTGATGCTGCGGAGCTCTGCATTCTTAAGCTGGTTGTTACCTGTACCCAGAATTTGCTCTGTATAAGAAGCAACATACCAGGCGAAGTTACCCGTGTTGGTAGTGAAAACACTAGAAACGATGGCATCTGTGAGCTGGAACTTGGCAGAAACGACGCTTTCACCTGGGTGGGCCTGGTCTGTGTTGATTCTGTCCATGATATCCTCTGAGCAAGATACAGTCATCATAGAAACTGCAGAGATAGCCAAGATGCCAAATATATTCTTAAAATTCATCATTGTTTTATCCTTTATTAATATTGATACTTTAAATGATTCCGAGGTGGGTCAGCCGATTAGAATGTAATCTTGAAACCACCACCGAAGCTTGAAGTATTTGGCACAGAGAAACGCTCGAAAGTACCACTCATGTTACCATTACCCTGAGATGACTCTGGATCCAGATCCTTCATCTTTGACCAGAGGAGCACGTTGCGTGCGAAACCATATACAGAGATGTCGATGCCAGCAAACTTAGGAAGCTGGTAGCTCAGGGTTACATCGCGGAGCTTCAGAAAGCTACGGTCGTAGATACCTGCCTCAGTCACGTTATTGTAAGCCATCCAGTAATCCTGCTTGCTTACCTCTACCTTGTTTGGTTTACCTGTTGCAATATCAATACCCTCAGCTACCATAGTACCCTCGTGGTATGGGATAGACTCCTTGGTTGCACCGAAGTAGTTCAATGTCAAGAGTGTACCGTTATACATCTTGCCACCCTTCTGCCAATCCATGGTTGCACTCAAAGACAAGCGCTTCCAGCGAGCCTTCAGGTTGAAGCCCATATTGAAATCTGGTGTACACTCACCCAGGTTCTGGCTACCGGCTGTACCGATAGGAAGACCATTCTGAAGTAAGAGGCGTCCCTGCTCATCGCGCTGGAATGCTACACCATAGATATTTGGATAGGTATAACCTGCCTGAGCACGTACCTGTGGCTCAACGAAACCACCCAGCATGATACTCTCTACGCCATCAGCCAAAGACTTAACCTTGTTGGTCAGCTTGGTGAAGTTTACACCAAGATCCAAATCCCAATCTCTGGTCTGGATGATGCTTGCGTTGATGGCAAACTCATGAGACCATGTGGTCATCTCACCGGCATTGGTACGGAGGTACTGATAACCTGTAGAACCGGCTGTAGGAACATCGAAAATCTGATCCTTGATATCCTGATAGCTGGCTGTATATTCCAGACGAACACGATTGTCGAAGAAGTTCAAGTCTGCACCAAACTCCCAGTTCACGGTGTTCTGTGGCTTCAGATTAGGGTCATACTTCACGTAGTAAGGCACATAAGAACTTACGCCGTTGATAGCATAACTGATAGGAGTGATACCATACATACCGCTACCATATTCTGGAACATAGTAATAGTTAGCATAGTAGTGACCTGCCTGACCTACCTGAGCGAATGAAGCACGGAGCTTACCATAAGAGAGGATGTGATTATTCTTCAATGCTGGAAGCTCTGTGAAAATCCAGCCGAGTGATACAGATGGATAGAAGAAGCTACGGTTATTGCGTGGCATAGTAGAAACGATATCGTTACGACCTGTCACTGTCAAATAAACCTGATTAGCATAGCTCAAAGACAACTGACCGAAGAAACCTACGGTACGCTCCTGAGCCTGATATTCCTCTGTCTTTGGCTTAACAGTGGTATTGGTCATAGTAGGCTGACCATAGAACAGGAAGTTGGTTCCATCGTAATCCCAGACACGCTGATAGTCATGATTGAACTCAGAACCGAGCAATGCGCCGAAGTCCCACGCATTGTTGGCACCCAACTTAGCTGTGAAGTTGGCTGTGAGGAGGTTGTTGAAGATATTGTGCTGAATACCATAGTTTTCAATCTCACCACCAGCATTCTGTGCAGATCCCTTTTCTTTTACATCACTATTGTTAGTGGTGTAAACATCAAGACCAGCCTGTTCACGGATTACCAGGTTGTAACGCTCTGTATCCCAGCCGAAGTTAGGACGATACTCAAGATAAGCATTACCGAATACACGGTTGGTATGCTGCTTGTATTCATTGTTATCCTTCCACCAATATGGGTTGTTGAATGAGGTAGAACGGAACAAGATCTGATTTGTAGGGTCGTTTGGCGCATGGGTAGGAGTGCCCTTCAGATTGTACTCAGAAGGAGCAGAATAAACCACGTTCATGATACCGTCGTTGGCACCTGGAGCAGATGTAATCTTGGTAGAGCTGTAGTTGGCAGAGAAACCAGTCTTCCACTGTTTGTTGATTTCGAAATCAACAGCACCACGTGCGGTAGTACGCATCATACCTGTAGAAGGGATGATACCTTTCTGATATGTATCACCAATACCGAAAGAATAAGCCAAGTTGCCATTCTTCTGTGAAATACCCAGGTTAGAGTTCTGGGTGAAACCTGTATTGAAGAAATCACCTACATTGTCATAAATCTGTGGAGTAGCCCAACCGTCAAGACCTGCAGCTGCATACTTAGGGTTGTAGTACATACCCTCGTGCTTGCCATACTTCTGAGTATAAGCATTGTCGGTATTACCACCATAAGTAGCATCGTTTGCCAGATCAGCTATCTTAGGACCCCAATTCATAGATGATGATGGGTTATAAGCATTTATGCCATTACCCTGGGCATAAATATCCTGACGCTCAAACTTCTTGCTGACAGTCTGAGCACTCAAGTCGGTAGAGAATGTAATCTGAGGGCGACCACCATTTGCCTTACCACGCTTGGTGGTAATGATGATGACACCATTAGATGCACGGATACCATAAAGGGCAGAAGCAGCCTGACCCTTCAATACGTCGATGCTCTCGATGTCATCAGGGTTGATATCAATAGAACGATTTGCTTTATCTGCACCTGCTACACCACCATTAAGCGCATCCATATCAAAATCTGCGGAAGAAGCGATAGGCATACCATCTACAACATAAAGAGGAGTGTTATCGCCAGAGAATGAACGAGCACCACGGATGACAATCTGAGAAGAAGCACCAGGAGCACCAGAAGACTGACGGATATCAACACCGGTCAACTTACCCTGCATAGCACTAGCCAAAGAGCTAGTACCTGCGGTGTTCAGGTCTTCAGCACCCAGTTTCTGAGAAGCATAACCCAAGGCTTTCTTATCACGAGAAATACCCATAGCTGTTACAACCACCTCATCAAGAGTCTTGTTATCCGCATCCAATACAATCTTCATCTTCTGACCTGCCTTTACTGTCTGAGGCAACATACCGAGGTATGTTACTTCCAGCTTGGCACCAGCAGGAGCATTCAATGAGAAGTTACCATCAACATCGGTAACTGTACCGGTCTTGGTACCTACGATCTTGACAGAAGCGCCGATTACAGGGCTTCCATCCTCAGAAGAGGTAACCTTACCGGAGATTTGACTTTGCGCAAACGCCATGCTCGTACTAACGACGAGGGCTGCGGCTACTGTCATAAGTCTTTGTTCCATAATCTCTCTCTTTTAAATAAATATATTATGTTTGTTATTTCTTTCTCTCTACATTTCTTTTCATCTTACTTCTCACAAAGTGTAACCTTGAATTAAGAAATTACTTAATTTTAAATAATATTTTAATTCGGGGTGCAAAATTAAGCATTATTCAGGAAACCACCAAACTTTTTTCAAAAAAAGCACCATTTCTCCCAACATTTTGTTATAATTACCCTATTTTTCGTCACTTTTTTCTCATATTTAAAAGAAAAAGGCGACAGTTTTACAAAAACTGTCGCCCGTTTAAGATTCTAGCTTTCAGTCTCCAGCTCCTTAGAGAGCTTAGAGGGATTCGGCAGCCCAGAGAGGGATATTGGTTACCCAGTCTTCTGGTCTGTAATCATTCATCGAGATGCGATAAGCGGCTTGCGGGTGGTTATCCTCTACAAATTGACGCAAACTCTTAGCTTTCACGTTCGTCTCCGCTTTCACTTCTATCGGAATCACCTCGCCCTCTTCGTCTTCTATCAAGAAATCTATCTCTTGCGTACTCTTCGGTTTAGAGAAATAGTATGGTTCGTAGCTGAGCAATAGCTGCTGCATCACATATTGTTCAGTCAAGGCTCCCTTAAATTCCGTAAAAATATCGTTGCCCGAAATGACGGTTGTGGTCTTTAGGCGAGCCATCGCTCCCAGCAGTCCCACATCTAGCAGGAATATCTTAAAGGCGGCACGATCTTCATAGCTCTTCAGCGGGATGCGCGGAGCCTTCACATTATATACCTTATATATAAGTCCTGCATCTTGAAGCCATTGCAGGGCTATCTCATACTCTCTGGCTCTAGCTCCCTCTCTCACCAATCCGTAGATAAATTTGCGGTTCTCTTTGCTCAGTTGTGCAGGAATCGAATTCCAAATGTCTGTTATTCGAGGCACAATCTCCAAAGGGGCATGCTTGGATATATCTCTTTGATAACTCTTCAATATTTCGTTTTGTATCATCCTAACTTCCTTCCAATCCCGGTTTTGGCTGAAGCTGAGCACAGCTTCGGGCATTCCACCTACATAATAGTAATATCTGATCAATTCTTGGTATTTAGGAGCAAAGGCATTGATCATGTCCCAGTCCTTGTTTTGCAAGAATTGAGCCAATCCGTTTTCCCCCATCGCCATGACAAACTCCACGAAACTCATAGGATATAAAGTGAGAAATTGCACCTTACCTACGGGAAACGATTCCCCCTTGTGAAGTTCGATGCCGAGCAAGGAGCCTGCCGCCACTACATGGTAGCCTGGAGCATTCTCATAGAAATACTTGAGTGATGTGATAGCATTGCTTCCATTTAACCAGTTCCTTAATACTTGTTCTTTCCATAATTTCAGCTCCTTTTTACACATTTTTCTAGGGAACCCTCTTAGATGCTCCCACATTTTTCTAGGGAATCCTCCCTGATTCTCCCACATTTTTCGGGGGAATAACAGTTCAAAGTTACACATTTTTCGGGGGAATGTTGGAAAATGCTTGTTTTTTAAGCATTTTTAAATTCTAGCTTTCAGTCTCCAGCTCCTTTCCGAGAACAAAGAGCATATAGAGAGTAATATTCAGCATCTTAGAATCCTCATTTCTACCGTATGGCAGGAAACAGGTTCGGAGAGACCGCTTGGAGGAGTTTAAAGAAAGTTTCCTTTATAGGGGGAAAGTTTTTGAGAAAAGTTTCCTCTATAAAGGAAATATCTTATGTTTTTTCTTCCTTTATAAAGGAAAATGTTGTATCTTTGCACCCAGATTAACATAAAACGGAAGATATGGACAAGAGAATAGCAAAACTGCTGATAGCGGAGAATCAAAGGATGATTCAGAATGTGGAGATGGTGAAAAGAAACATCAGCTTCGAATCTCATTCTAACTATGTGCTGGTAGGACTAAGAAGAGCCGGTAAGTCTTACTTGCTATATCAGCGTGCCCAAGAGATGATAGCTCAGGGACATCTGCCAGAGGAAATCCTTTATTTCAATTTTGAGGATGACCGATTGGAAAATCTCCAGCTTTCCGACCTGGATGCCATCAAGCAGGCTTACGAGGAGATGTATGGGCATCAGCCTATCTTCATGCTCGACGAGATACAAATCATTGATGGGTGGGAGAAATTTGCACGCAGACTTGCTGACCAGAAATATAGAGTGTATATCACTGGTAGCAACGCCAAGATGCTGAGTAGCGAGATTTCTACTACGCTTGGTGGCAGATATATGGTGCAGCCCGTTTTTCCTTTCTCCTTTCAGGAATACTTGACAGCCCAGCATATCTCCTTGCCTGCGCAGTGGGAGTATCTGCAAAATTCTGACCTCAAGAGGGCTTTTCTGGAGTATTTTCATATTGGCGGTTTGCCAGAATTGGTGATTGTTGATAATCAGTTTAAGCGAGAGTGGTTGGGCAATCTATACAACAAGGTTTACTTTGGAGATTTAATTACCAGATACGGCATCCGCAACCCTCTGGCGATGAAGACTTTGATACGCAAACTTTCTGAGAGCGTAAAGCAGCCACAGTCTTATAACAGACTGGCTAATCTGGTTTCTACTGTGGCTGGAAAGGTAAAGCAAGAGACGATAGTGGACTATCTGAGATATATCAAGGACACTTGCCTGGTCTTCTCCATAGAAAACATTTGCGCAAAATTACAAGATAGAATGTCGAACCAGAAGTATTACTTTATAGATAATGTTTTTCTGAGTCTATTCCTCTTTGATCCAGAAACATCTCTCTTGGAGAATCTGGTAGCCATTCACCTGCATGAGAAGTATGGGGAAGATCTCTTCTATTATCATAATAATGTGGAGGTGGACTTTTGTCTCTTTGAGCATCAATGTGCTTTCCAAGTGTCGTATAGTATCAAGGATGCTGCTACTCGTGAGCGAGAATTGGGGGCTTTGAATGCTTATCAGAAGAGGTATCCAGGAAGTAAACTTTTTGTTATTACGATGGATGAAGAGGAGACGATAGAACTGGATGACTTGAAGATTGAAGTGATACCAGTATGGAAGTGGTTGCTTACCTCGTAGTTGTTGTTTGTTCCTCACTGGGACACCAAAGTCCGTCAGTGAGGACACTTTTAGATTTTAGTTTTCAGTCTCCAGCTCCTTTCCGAGAACAAAGAGCATATAGAGAGGAATATTGAGCGTTTTAGCCTCGGCATTACGCTCGTATGGCAAGAGGCTGGTACGGATAGCCCATTTGGGAGAGTATTTCTCCACATAGAGCTTGAGGCTCTTGGCATTCATCGTAACGCCTGCTTTTACCTCTAATGGATAGACATCAAGGCCATCAGAGATGATAAAGTCCACTTCTGAGGTGGCAGAGGACGTCCAATAATAATTGGTTTGGAGGGTGTCAGAAAATTGCTGAAGCTCCTGACAGACAAATTGTTCTGTCAATGCGCCCTTAAATTCCTCAAAGATTCTGCTGCCGTCTAAGATAACCTTAGGCGACACTCCGCTCATGGCTCTCAGCAAGCCAACATCCAGCAGGAATACCTTGAATGATTTCAAATCAACATATGCGGATATTGGAACGTCTGGTTTGCTAACATTGTGGGTGCGGATAGTTTCGCCTGCGTCACATAGCCACATGATGGCATCCTCATATTCTCTTGCCCTGGCTCCTTCTCTTACCAAGCCGTAGATAAACTTTTTGTTTTCCTTGGCAAGTTGGGAGGTGATACTATTCCACACATATCTTATTTTCTCGACCATTTGATGAGGTGCATGTTTGGAAAAGTCTTTTTGGTATGCAGCAATCAGTTGTTTCTGAATTTTCTCTACCTTCGTAAAATCCTTGGTGTCAAGCCATTCGTTAACAATAGCAGGCATTCCTCCTACTATCATGTATCTCTTGAGATAATCAATGAGTCGTGGTTCGAAAGCTTTTACGTTTCTGTTGCCTTGCTGTATATAGTCAACTAACATCTGCTCGCCATTGGCAAGAAGAAACTCCTTGAATGTTAGAGGGTATAGATGCAGAAAGTCAGTTTTTCCAACAGGGAAAGATGTGCCTTCATGCAATGCTATGCCCAGCAGAGAACCCGCACAACAAATGGCGTATTCGGGTGCTTCCTCACAAAAATACTTTAGTGATGTAAGGGCACGAGGCATTTCTTGCACTTCATCAAATACGATGAGTGTGGTTTGTGGTTTGATTGGCTTTCCATGATAGATGGATAGCTGCTCGATGATGAATTGGGGCGAAAGGTCGCCCGCAAAGATGCTTTCCAACCTGTCTTTTTGCTCAAAGTTGATATAGCAAACATCTTTGAAATACTTTTTGCCGAATTCTCTTAACAACCAGGTTTTGCCTACCTGTCTTGCTCCTTCTAAGACAAGCGGTTTTCGATGGGTGCTCTCTTTCCATTTTAACAATTGGTGAATTAGAAGTCTTTCCATACGCTTTTTATTTGTTTTTTTGCAAAAGTACTAAAAATCATGGTATTAAGCAAGAAAAATCACATATTTCGAAGGAGTTTTAAATATATTTATCACATTTTGCAAAGGAGTTTTATGTTAAATACTCACATTTTCCTAAGGACTTTTTGCCCAATCTCTCACATTTTCCGAAGGAGTTTGGTTGAGTTTAATGAATAGAGAGCTACTTTCAAAAACACTCTTCACTCTTCACAAATACAGCATAACCAACTGTATATAAGAAGATTGCGCGCGTGAAGAGTAACAAGGCACTCTTCACCACTCTTCACCTCTCTTCACCCTGTATTTTTTGAGACTCCGAGATCATTCCTTACTCCCTGCTTCGGTCATCATTGAAGACCAGTGCTGGTCTTCAATGATGACCGAGCTTCGTGATAAGTAAGCGGCTCAGCGTTTATCCTCTTGCCTAAGGTGAAGAGTGGTGAAGAGTGGTGAAGAGTGGTGCGTCACTCTTCACCTCTCGCAACCCCTGTGTTTATCGGGGTTTCAGACGATTTGGTGAAGAGTGAAGAGTGAAATCGAGAGTAGGATTTTTACCTGCAAAACGGCTCTGGCAGCAAACCATATTCCAAATCACAGATGGCAGCTCTGAAGAATTCTTCCTCCCGACGTATCGTTTCGTGCCTGGCAATGGCACAAAATTGCCCTGCCAAAGGGCAATATCTTGCCGTAACCAGGCAATAAACGAAAGGAGGCTACTTCCCGACAGGACTATAACCCCAGGTCTTCCATCAAAGTCTGGTTTGCTTCGAACAGGTCGGAATCAAAAAGGCTTTTTATATAGATAAAGGTGGTTGAAGATTTGGTATGTCCCAAAGCCTTGCTTATCAGGCTGATGTCCAGATGATGAAGATAAGCTATGCTTGCCCACGAATGACGAACCACGTAAGAGGATAAGGGTTGAGCCAGCCCCAACATCTTAGACACCTGATGCAGATTGTAGTTGTACTGGCGCAATCGAGCTGTATATTGACGATGCAGTTGGGCAGAAACTGATGGTGAGGAAACAGAATCTTCTACCTTGTCAGAAAGTATCGGAAAGACAAATTCAGAATCTCTTTGTTCATATCGCATGATGATTTCAAGCATCGCAGGCAATAGTGCTACCTGTATCTGCTGTCCCGTCTTATGCCGGGCATAATAAATACATCCGTTTCTCAATTGGCTTTTCTTGAGATAGGCAATATCAACAAAAGGCATTCCCATCGCATAAAAAGAAAACAGGAAGATGTCACGAGCGAAGGAAAGAGAACCTCCAGGCTGTAGCGGCAAGGCTTTGAGCTGCAGAATTTCTGATTGTGAGATACAACGTTTCTCGGTCTTGGTCCTCCCCGTAAACACTTTACTGAATGGAGCTATATTGAGAAACGGCAATGCTCGATGATGCATAGCCCGCAAAGCCCGCATATAAGCAGAACATGTGTTCAGGCAGATATTGCGCCCCAGCAGCCATCGCTGATAGCTTTCCAGCTTTTCTGCCGTCATATCAGAAAAAAGCCAGTTGTCAGTACCAATGAACTTTGTAAAGGAACGGGCAGCAGTAAGGTAATTACCAGCAACTTTAAAGCGTCCTTGCTGTTTTGCCCTCTCCACTTCACCTTTCACGAAGTCCCATCCAGGAATCTCCAACACAGTCTGCTCATCTGCCTGATTCGCAGAATCAGAAATCTTACCCTCACTCTTACTTCTTCCGAAACCGAATTCTAACTTGAAATACGCCATAACTTAAATGTTTAAATGATTAAAAATAAAGAATTTACGAAAATATACCCAAAGGTATGATACATCCTGTTAATTCCAATATCTTTATTGTGAAAAATCGCCGTTTTTCCCATAAATCTCCACCTCGGGGCAAGAGGAGGGGGCAAAAAGATGATGATAACTCCTTGTGAGTAATCATATAAGAAAAGTTGAGAGAAAGAAATTATAAACATTATATATTCATTTATTTAAAACGAGAGAGATTTATGGAAAAAAGACTCATGACAGTAGTTGCAGGCCTTGCTCTCAGTACGAGCATGGCTTTTGCACAAAGTCAAATCTCTGGTAAAGTTACTGCTTCTGAGGATGGAAGCCCTGTTATCGGTGCTTCGATCAAGGTTGTGGGCACTAACACAGGTACAGTTACCGATATTGACGGTAACTTCTCATTGAACGCTCCTGCCGGAGCCAAGTTGGAGATTACATACATCGGTATGCAGTCTAAGACTGCCAAGGCTTCTTCTAACATGAAGATTGTTTTGGATGCAGACAATCATTCTCTGGATGATGTCGTTGTTGTGGCATACGGTACAGCTAAGCGCCAGTCTATTACTGGTTCTGTAACTGCTGTTGATTCTAAGGAAATCGAGAACCGTATCACTACTTCTGTAACAGGGGCATTGGAAGGTGCTGCTCCTGGTGTACAGGTGAACAACTCATATGGTGAGCCGGGCAAGGCTCCTAAAATCCATATCCGTGGTGTCGGAACGTTAGTAAAGGATGCAGACCAGCCACTTTATGTCGTTGATGGTACGGCATTCGATGGAAACATCTCCGAATTGAACCCAAATGACATCGAAAGCATGTCCGTATTGAAGGATGCCGCTTCTGCCGCTCTTTATGGAAACCGTGCTGCTAATGGAGTTATCTTGATTACCACCAAGCGTGCCAAGTATGGTGTGAAGCCATCAATCAATCTTCAGATTAACAACGGTGTATATACTCGTGGTATTGCAGAGTATGAGCGTTTGAACGCCGACCAGTGGATGGAGGCTTCTTGGACAGCCATGAAGAACTATGCCATGTCTGGTTCTATGGGATTAGATGCAGCCGCAGCTGCTCAATATGCTACAACTCATTTGATTAGTGACTACGCCAAGAGAAATATCTATAATGCTGCCAATGACGCTTTGTTTGATGCCAATGGTAAACTCATTGCTTCTCGTCTCGCAGGTTATGACGACCTCGATTGGGAGGATGGCGTAGAGCGTACAGGTCATCGCCAAGAATAGAGGGCACTGAAAAAGGTACCCAATTTTAAGTTGCATAGCTTGTTTTTGAACTTTAATTCTTGTCCAAGAAGCATTTCATCTTTTAAAAGTGGAATACT
>JAIINY010000312.1:0-3176 GCA_022741625.1 Prevotella sp.
GATAGAATCAAGGCGGGTGCTTCCATCTGCTGGATGATTACCACCGATGCTCAGCTTACCCAGAGATTCGGAAGAAAGGAGAATGGCGGTTTTGCGAATTGCATCCCGGGGTTGAGGCAATATCTCGATTATCCCCACATTGCTTCCCTCGCCTGTCCGAAGCCGATGCTCTTCATCAATGGCACAAAAGATAAGCTCTTCCCTGTGCTTGGTGTAAAAGATGCTTTCGCAGAAATGCACAAGGTTTGGAAGAGTCAGGGAGCTGATAATCTGCTGGATACGGAACTTTGGGACATTCCTCATTCCTGCGGTTTGAAGGCGCAGGAGAAAATGCTGGAGTTTCTGGATAAGAATCTGAAATAAGAAATAAATAAAGAGCGGAAGAACAGCTGAGGTTAACAGAGTTAACAGTTAACAGCTGATTTTCCGCTCTTTCTACGCTATAGTCTATTTTTATGTCTGTTGTGTGCCTTCACACAGTAGAATTTTTATGTTTCTTGAAAAATAATAATCGGAAATGATGCAACTTTCCGATTATTTTCATTACCTTTGCACGCAGATACCCGTTCGCTCACGCCGAGTTGATGCTTTTCTTCCTTTTTAAAGGGGAGATGGGTGAGACGAGGACTTGGGAGGGTAGAGGTATCATACATAATATTAAAGTGCGTTTACTATGCGCTTAGTTCTTGATGAACAGAAACCTGGCAGTTTCAGAATCTTATCAAAGACTATGCAACGGTAGATGCTCTCGGGATGTGTATATTCACATCTCTGTACTGATGTGGCACCCTACGCAAGTAGGGTGTCCAATTCGGTATAGGGATAAGTGTATCATATCGGCGTGGGCTTCGAAGTTGTTCGTTTCGATAAGATGGGCTTGCCAGGGCCTCTGTTCATGAAGCGAGCAACGGGCAAGTTCACGCTTTCTTTTTGTTGTGTAGTTAACAGATTGTTTCACATTAAAAAGTACGATTATGGTACGACCAAAGTTATCATTTGATGTTAAAGCGGATAAAGTGAAAGCGATAGCTGACTATGTCCGTACGCATGTTTCCTCAATTTCTTTCTTGGGGAAAGCGAAAGGATTAAAGGTAAAGAGTGCAATTTTAGAACTGGGAACTATCCAACTACCTTCTGAGACCGACTCACATTGGAATGTCAGTGGTCATGTTAAATTGGGTATTGAAAAGGAGGATGGAGTTCTGGAAAACAATTTCTTTTTTACCTGCGATTGTGAATTGAGCAAAGGTGATGAAGGAGAGCCAATAGTAACTGGACTAACAAGAATTCAAGTAGGAGAAAGAATATAAACTTAAAAAAATGAGATATGAGAAATTTTACTTTTAAACGACAACTTTTGTTTGTCATGTTTATGTTATTGGGGTGTCTTTCAATTCAAGCTGCTAATGATGGCTTGATTACCAAACAAATAACAATCAAGTTGGATGAGGCTGGTACTTTACCAGATAGGATTAGTGAAAGCAGGAAGTTTCTGATTACCAATCTGAAGATTGTTGGTGAAGTTAATGGTACGGATTGGCTTCTTATCCGTGAGATGGCTGGTTGTGATCATGGGTTGGGAAAAACCGACGGAAAACTATCTATATTAGATTTGTCTGATGCTAAAATTGTAAAAGGTGGATTACCATATGTTGCTCGATTGGATAACGAGCAGTATACCTCTAATGATGAGTTGGGCGATTATGCTTTTTATGGTTGCAGTGGTTTGACAAGCTTGACCCTCCCTTCCAGTGTTACTTCGATAGGTTCTTATGCTTTTTATGGTTGCAGTGGGTTGGCTAGCTTGACCCTCCCTTCCAGTGTTACTTCGATAGGCTGGTATGCTTTTGAAGATTGCAGTGGTTTGACTAGTTTTACCCTCCCTTCCAGTGTTACTTCGATAGGTTATAGAGCTTTTTATGGTTGCAGTGGTTTGACTAGCTTAACCATCCCTTCCAGTGTTACTTTGATAGACGAATCAGCTTTTGCAGGTTGCTGTGGTTTGACTAGCTTGACCATCCTTCCTGGTGTTACTTCGATAGGTTATGGAGCTTTTGATGGTTGCAGTGGTTTGACTAGCTTAACCCTCCCTTCCAGTGTTACTTCGATAGGTTCTTATGCTTTTTATGGTTGCAGTGGTTTGACTAGCTTAACCCTCCCTTCCAGTGTTACTTCGATAGGTTATAAAGCTTTTGCATATTGCAGTGGTTTGACTAGCTTGACCCTCCCTTCCAGTGTTACTTCGATAGGTGATGAAGCTTTTGTATATTGCAGTGGTTTGACTAGCTTGACCATCCCTTCCAGTGTTACTTCGATAGGTGATGAAGCTTTTGCATATTGCAGTGGTTTGACTAGCTTGACCATCCCTTCCAGTGTTACTTCGATAGGTGATGAAGCTTTTGCATATTGCAGTGGTTTGACTAGCTTGACCCTTCCTTCCAGTGTTACTTCGATAGGTGAATCAGCTTTTAAAGGTTGCAGTGGTTTGACCTCCATTTATGTATATCTGGAAAAAACACCAAAGTTGGGGAAAGATATATTTAAAGAATGTGACGCAAAGATTTGTACGGTTTATGTACCAACAGGAACTTATGATGATTATTTTGTGTCAGAATTTGGCTATTTCGAGAATATAGTAGAGTTCGATGCAACTGGCATTGATAAGGTTACAACCTCTACCGATGCCAAGGAACTCTCTCGCTATTCTGTAAATGGTCAGCGATTGTCTGCTCCAGCCAAGGGCTTGAACATCGTGAAGTATAGTGATGGTAGTGTGAAGAAAGTTGTTGTTCAATAGTTTCGGCTAGCGAACGCAATATAATGATAGATTCAAGTAATTTTGTAGATAAGTAAGTTAATTAAAAATTTTAGCAAGTATGTGGGATACCATGTTTTTGTTATTTGTGATTTGCTGTGTACGCGTGCACATCAACGTCAATCTTTAAGCGAAAGTTTGCCTTTCCATCTTTGGATATTCTAGAACACTCAGAGAGGAAAGAATTATTAGATCAATCATCATTGGGAGTGAAGCCTGCTAACTCCCTCTTATCAGATCAGTAGGTAAAGAATTCTTTTGGGAGGGTGTGTCATAAGTCTGTGACGCACCCTTTTTTGTGTGTGTTTCTATATATTCTAGTTGAATCGTAGTCTTTCTTCACAAAGGGAATCTTATTATA
>JAIINY010000313.1:0-3173 GCA_022741625.1 Prevotella sp.
GACGATGGCCAGCTGATTGAAAGCAAAATCAAGGGCAATTTCCGATTGAAGGGCATCCGCAGCACCAATCCTGTGGCTGTGGGCGACTATGTGCAGCTCATCACCAACCAGGAAGGCACGGCGTTCATCTCTTCCATCGAAGACCGCCAGAACTATATCATCCGTAAATCACCCAACCTCAGCAAGCAGAGTCACATCCTTGCGGCTAATCTCGATCAGGCGCTGCTTGTGGTTACCGTGAATTACCCTGAAACTTCCACCACCTTCATCGACCGATTCCTGGCTGGAGCCGAGGCATACAGAGTGCCCGTCATCATCGTGTTCAACAAGTGCGACCTTCTAACCGAAGAAGAGCTGCGCTTCGAGAAAATGATGCGCACCCTCTATGAGACCATTGGGTACCAGTGTGTAGAGATTTCGGCTGCTACCGGTGAGGGCGTAGATGAGTTGCATCCGCTCATCCGAGACAAGAAGTCGCTGCTCAGTGGCAACAGTGGCGTAGGCAAGTCAACCCTCATCAACCAGCTCATTCCGGATGCCGGACAGCGCACCGCCGAAATCAGCGAGGCGCATAACAGCGGTATGCATACTACCACCTTCAGCGAGATGCTGGAACTGTCGGAAGGGGGTTATCTCATTGATACTCCGGGCATCAAGGGCTTCGGTACCTTTGATATCGAGAAGGAGGAACTCACCAGCTATTTCAAGGAAATTTTCAAGTTTTCGCAGAACTGCAAGTTCTCCGACTGTACCCACACCCACGAACCGGGCTGTGCCGTCATCAAGGCTGTGGAGGATCATTATATTGCTGCCAGCCGCTATCAGAGCTATCTCTCTATGCTCGAAGATAAGGACGAGAATAAGTATCGTGAGGCATTCTAGAAACTATGGTTTCCGGAGTGGATATAAAATAAGAATTATGGCAAAACAGGAACTGAAGGATTTTAAACAGCGCGTAGAGGAAGGCGAATTTGCACAGAGCGCTGAGATTTCTGCCAGTTATCTCGACGAAGACATCCTGATCATAGACAATGTCAAGGTGTTGCAGAATCCAGACCCCGTAAGATTGCAGATGAACATGATTGCATCCTGCTTGCGTGGCAGTCTGAAAGTAGAGTATAATGGCAATATCCTCTTGGTAGAGAAGGGCGATATCTTTATCTGTCCTCCCAACTCTACACTCGACATCGTGGAAGTGTCGGGCGATTTTGCGTGCACGGCGATGTGTGTGAGCAATCACGGCATGCTGAATATCCTTCGTTCTCATATTTCGGTATGGAATCGGGCGATGTATGTGAGCAAGGTGTCTGTGCTGAAGATGAACGAGGTGGATATGGTATTCTATGCCAAGTTCACCGATCTGGTGCGTCTGTGCCTGGATCCGTCGTTCTGCGAGCGCACTTCGTGGAAGCCTTATCGCCGAGAGATTGTGGAGACGCTCTTGAAGAGTGCGCTCTTGGCGGTGAGCAACATGCTGCTGGAGGATATGCCGAAGGAGGAGCTGAATTCCAGTTCTAGCGAACTTTTCGATCAGTTCCTGGAGCTGTTGCAGCAGGCGGAGGTGAAGCATCAGCCGGTGGAGAATTTCGCCCGCAAGCTCTGCATCACTCCGAAGTATCTCTCCATCATCTGCAAGCGCCATTCGGGCAAGACGGCGATAGAGTGGATTACGGAATACACGCTTGCCGACATCACTTATCTCCTCCGTTCCACCTCGAAGACCATCAAGGAGATTTCGGGCATTCTCGGTTTCTCCAACACATCTTTCTTTGGCAAGTATGTGAGGGAGCATCTCCACATGTCGCCATTGAAATACCGCGAAAGTTTGAGGAAGAAATAGCGTTTTGCTATGTTATCTCAAGAAAAATGGCAACCGGAAATAATTCGGTTGCCATTTTTCTTTCTTACTTCTCTGGGAAGATTTCTGCCAGTTTCTTTGCCATGCGCTCTGCGAGTACGGTGGTATATACTACCTTGCCCTCCGGGTTGATGAGATACATGGTAGGAAGCCAGGAAATCTTGTAATCCTTGGAAATCTGGGTTTCCTTCCACTTCTTGAACTCGCTGTACTGCTCCCATTCCACGCCATTTGCCTGGGTGTAGTTGTCGAGCTTCTGCTTGTCGGTATCCATGGATACACCGATGAACTTGGCACGGGTGCCGTACTTTTGGAACATCTCCTTGACGGTAGGAATCTCTCTACGGCAATCAGGACACCAGGTAGCCCAGAAATCCAATACCGTCCATGTTCCCTTCTTGAGAGCAGGGAAGGCTGGGGCCTCTGTTCCTACAGCCAGGAGATTCTTGGCATAGAGTACGTCCACATCCTGTGGGTTCTGGGCTGTTGTTGCGCTGCCCTGAGCGTTGGCTCCGATGACAGATGCTGCCATGAGGAGCAAAGAGAATATTGCTTTTTTCATTTTTCTTTGTATTTTTAAATTCCGAATGCAAAGATACGGATAATTTTCGAAAAATGATATTAGATGAAAGAAAAAATGCCGGGCGCATCTTGAAAAAGATGGCTCGGCATTGTTTTTGGGGGGACAAACGATGGAATCGCTTGGAACGGGGGCAGGCTTGCTTCTTAGCTTTTTGCCTTCTTACTTTACGCTCCACTCGAAGAGACCGCAGGAATGGGTTTCTGGCTGCTTCAGTTCGAGCTTCACAGCCTTGGTCTTCACTGGGTCGAAATTCACGATGCAGGCTACACCACGCTTGCATGGATAAGCATCGGCTCCTGGAACTTCCTTCCAGTTGCCTGCCTCGTCCTGATAGTAGAGCTTCCAGCTGTCTGGTACCTTGCAACCGCCCCATGGCTGGTCGTCGTACCAATATACGGTGCTGGTCTTGATCTCCTTGCTCTCTGGGAAGGTGTAGGTAATCCACTCTGTGGTGTTCTTCTTAGGCCACCAGTGGATGTATGGGACAGAACGGTCGTTCTCATCGGCTGGAACCAGTCCGTCGGTAATGCTGCTCTTGGCTGGCACTGGAGAAGAGAATTCTACCTTAGCCTGTGCAGCGAGAGTTGCAGGAGCTGATGGCTTTGCTGCCTTGACATCCTGTGGCAACCATACCTTCATGTTGCCGTTGCCACGATGAGCCCAGGCGAAGTATGGGATGAGGGTCAGGGTCTGGTCCTTGGTGCTCAGCTTGCCGCTCTTGTCGTAGGCGAG
>JAIINY010000314.1:0-3146 GCA_022741625.1 Prevotella sp.
TGAGCAAGAAGGGCGACCTGCCTTATACCGACCGCAACCTGCTGGGCTTCCACAAACCGGAGAATGCACAGTATCGTGACTGCGACATCATGCAGATTTTCCAGGATGATGCCGTATTGCAGAAGAATATCGATAGTTTTTACAAGAAGAGCCGACTGGTGAAGTATTTCACCGAGAATCCGCTCAAGGACAACAAGAAGTAAGGAGGAAAAAGAAAAATGAGAAAAGACGTAATGATGATCAGCGCAGGACTGATGATGCTGGCAATGGCATCCTGCGACCAGACAGAATATAGAGAGATTACAGAAGACCGAGTTGTGCCGCAGCCGGTGGATACCATCAAGGTGGCAGACCATTTCTACCTGGACGGCTACCTCTCACGCACATCTGAGGATATCGGAGGCCGACAGCTGAATGCCGTGAATCTCTTCAGCGATGGCGAAGAACTGTATGTAGCCAACTTTGCCGGCAAATGCATCGATGTATTCGATGCAGAAACGCTGGAGCTGAAGCGCAGCATGAGCAATGGCGACCGCACACTGGCACGTGATGTATATGCCGAGGGCGAGCATCTCTTCGTGGCAGCCGGCGACAGCCGCGAGGTGCAGATCTTCGAGAAGAAGACGGGCAAGTATCTCAGCCGTCTGGGCACCGGCTCCTGGCCAGCCAGCAATGTATCCTGGGCAGGATGCGTTTGCGCCACCCCTCGCCTGGTATTCGTAAGAGATTCCAAGGAGATGAATATCAGGGTCTTCGACCGTGAGGCGCTGGATATGAATGCTGCCAGCAACAACAATGTCTATGCCAAGCTGGCTACAGGCAGCTATTTCATCGGCAGCAAGTTTGAGCCGCAGTCTGAATCCTATGATATGGAAGCGATAGGCGATTCGCTCTACAGTTTCATCCCTCGTACAGGTACCATCTATGCCTGGAAAGTGCAGGACCTCATTGAGAAGAAGGGAGATGCGCCAGCCAAGATTACCCAGAATGCAACAGAGAAGATCCGTTCCATCTCGAAGACCGACGACAAGGAGAAGTTCTTCGTATCGATGGAGAAGGACGGCAAGATGCAGCTGGCTGAATACACCCTGGCTGATATTCAGAAGCGAGACTTCTCTCAGCCAATCCGCAGTTTTGCGGGCGACGGCCGAGTGCGCCTGCCATCCCAGACCATCGTAACCTACCAGAAGGAGAAGCTGATCCTGACCAACGGCGCCAAGCTCGACCGCTGGGAGATCCGCAACAATCCAGCCTACGAGATCCAGCCTCGGCAGAAGTAAGCGAAGCATTCTCAAAATACAGAAATCCCCCATCCTGCCTTCTCAAGCCGGATGGGGGTTTGCTTAAAATATAGGATTGAATGAGTGTTAATGCCGGATAGGATTATCGGTCAATTTCAACACGGATGAATTTACCGGCACTGCTGTAATACAGGTCGTAGCCAGGGATGTCGATTTCGTAACCACCTATCTCCTTCTCTATCTTATACGGCTGCTGTGAAGGATAGCGCTTGGCAATATCCGCAGCGATAACATCAGGAATGATGCCAGATGGCAAAGCTGAGAACTTGCAGTCCACGCTCTTCCACTCTCCCTTGTTGTTGAAATCTATTTTGGTTCCATCGCTCAATGTTGCCTCATATTCCCACTTTCCATTATCCTTCTCCTTCTCTACATAGGTATAGGTAGCAGAAGGGAAATACTGCTTTACAAACTGCTGAGCCTGTACTGGCAACTCAGTATAACCGATCTCTTTTTCATCGCTGCTGTGGCAAGCTACTGCTACCATAGCAAAAACAATCGACAGAAATGTCGCTAAAAACATTCTCTTCATGTTGTTACAATTTAAATTTTGATGTTACTATTTTAATTATTTATCACTTATTATTATACACTATCGTATAACCCGTATATTGACATACACGGGGTTGTTTTATCTGTTACAAATATACTAAAATAATTTCAAACTACAAAATATTCGCCCCATATTTTAGAGTGTTTTAACGGTTTTTCTTGCATTTCTTCCATAATAAATTTATTATAACAAACTAGAGCGGTGGTAGATTCAGAGGTTAGGTCATTTTTTGACGGCGGATTGCAAATCCGCCGGGACGCCTAACGGAGGACAGAGATATCCGCGCTAGGAATAGATGTATTAAAATATGCAAATAATTATATATTTCCGCCGAAAAACTTCTCTATTTCAAGAACTTTTCGCTATTTTTGCAGCAAAAAAGAGAATATGAAGATATTAAAGTTTAAATTGCTCAAAGATTTTGCAAGGAAGCATCCTGATTCCGCAGACGCACTCATGCGCTGGGCAGAATATGTTGAAAAGACTGAATGGAAAAGCCATGCAGAATTGAAACAAGCATTTCCTTCGGCAGATTATGTCGGGAATGACAGATATATCTTCAATATATCTGGCAATAAATTTAGACTTGTAACAATCGTTGTGTTCTTTCAAGGCTTTCTACATATAAGATTTGTCGGAACACATGCAGAATATGACAAGATTAAGGACATAAAAAATATATGATTATGATTATCAAAGACGAAAAGACCTATAATAAGATAGAAGAGCGGATGGAAGCTCTGCTTGCTAAGGGAACTCAATTGGGCGGCATGGATTTTCTCAGCGAAGTAGAAAAAGAAGAATTAAAGGTTCTCAGCGAAGCTGCTTACAATTGGGAATGTGAAGTGGATCCCCATCCATGGCGTGTTAAGCCTTCTCTCATTGCTGCGATCAAAGTAGCATTCCGCCAAAAAGGATACAAACAGAAGGAGGCAGCAAAAGCTATCGGTGTTTCAACTACTGCATTAAGTGACATTCTCCATGGTCGTCGCGCAATCAATTTTGATGTTGCAAGAAACATATACCACAACCTTGGTGTTCCAGCCAACGTTGTATTGGCATAAAAGAAATCCCCCATCCTACTTTCTCAAGCGGGATGGGGGTTTTGCTTATGTGATAAGTAAACCTAAAAAACAAAAGCAAGTATCAACTCATTAGGAGTTGATATTTATATTTATAGATATATGATATCTTTTGGATTTTCGGATTAAAAGCCCTGCCGGCTTTCACAAGCTGGCAGGGATCATTATAAGTAAAAGATGTAATAGATGTACCACTGTACAACCTACTTA